>PWVT01000067.1 GCA_003562195.1 Phycisphaeraceae bacterium
AAGCCATGGCCACCGGCGCGACCGATGGATTTGTGAAGCTGGTCGTCTCGAAGAAGTACGGCGAGATCCTCGGCGCACATATCTTCGGCGAAGATGCCTCGGAACTCATCGCAGAACTCGGACTCGCCAAGCGACTGGAAGCGACGGCGGAAGACATTATCTCGACCGTCCACGCCCACCCGACGATGCACGAAGCGATCCACGAAGCGGCGCTGGCCACCGAAGGCAGAACGCTGCACGCGTAACCTGCCGCTCGCGGCTTAGCGCAGATGTCCGTTTTGATGCCTCACGGCCATTCGCAACTCCTCCGCTAAGCCGCAAGCGGCGAGCCGCTGTCTTCCGTGGCATTTCCGCGAGGAAGTAACGCGGAAGGCCACGCGGCTACACGACGCACGTTCGAGCTCAAACCGGTCGGTCGCTGGATGCCATCTATGAGCAAGCCGTTGTTGTAGCACGGGAAACTTTGATACTATCTTCGCGTTATTCGATCCCCTCACGTCTTGATGCGAGATTGTTCATGGCCAAGCAAACCATTGTTTCGCTGGTGTTTCTCTTCGTCCTTGCTCTGAGCAGCGACGGTGTCGTGGCGCAGGAGCAGGAGGTTCCGGCGGCGATTCGCGATTCCGTCGTGAAGGTGACCACCACCTATCGCTCGCCGGATCTCCATCAGCCCTGGACGCGGCACCCCGCTGCGGAAATCACCGGGACAGGCGTGATCATCGCCGGTAACCGGATCCTCACCAATGCCCATGTGGCCGAGCACGCCACGCGCATTCAGATACAACCGTCCAACTCCACACGCCGCTACACAGCGGAACTCGAGGCGATCTCGTCTGGTATCGATCTGGCGATCGTGCGCTTGCGTAGTGAAAGTGAAGCTGAGGAATTTTTTGCGGATCGCCCCCCGCTGCGCTTTCGCGAAGAAATTCCCCATTCCGGTGATACGGTCGAGGTGTACGGCTTCCCCATCGGCGGGCAGCAATTGTCAATCACGTCAGGCGTGGTCAGTCGGATTGATTACTCCATGTATTACAACCTTGTGTCGGGATTGGTGATTCAGATCGATGCTGCTGTCAATCCCGGCAACAGCGGTGGGCCGGTGGTGCATGACGGTCAGATGATCGGCATCGTGTACAGCCAGATGAGCCAGGCAGAGAATATTGGATTCATCATTCCCACAGAGGAAATCAATGCGTTTCTTGCGGAGGTCGCAAACGGTGAACCACGGTATCGGCCGAATGTGCTGCTGCGAGAGCAGCATCTGGAGTCGCAGCAACTTCGCGAATATCTGGGCTTGGACGCTTCGGTGACAGGCGTGTATGTGAGGAATCCGAATAACCTCCTGACATTTGGCGGATTGCAGGAGGGGGATGTCATCACGCATATCGCAGGGCATGACATCGACAACACCGGCTCGATTCGTGTGCGTGAAGACCTTCGGCTGAACTACCGATACTTGGTGCCGCACATTGTTGATGAAGACGAAATGGCGACATTTCGCATCTGGCGAGCGGGAGATACGTTGGAAGTGAAAGTTCCGACGTATCGAAAGTTGCCGTTCTCGCTTCCGTTTCTCGGTGCGAACATCCCGCCGTATTTCATTTACGGCCCGCTGTGTTTCATGCCGGCATACGCAAGTTTTCATAATGAAAACAATGCGTTTGTTCTTGGCGTGCGCCAAAGCCCGATCGCGCGCAACAGTTATCAGGTGGAGGAGTTTCCTGGCCAGGGATTCGTCACTGTGTTGACTCCGATGTTCACCCATGCGATCACGGAAGGGTACGAACCGCTTGATCTACCGACTCTGAAAGCCGTCAATGGCGTTGAGATCAAGAATCTTACGCATCTTGTCGAGACGCTTCGGGAACTTGATGATGAGTGGGTCGTCTTCGACTGGTACGATGTGCAACAGGAGCAACTCGTGTTCCGTCGCGCAGAAATTGAGGCGGCGACGGAAGAGATTCTCGAAGACAACGGCATTCGCCGACAAATGTCGCCCCAGTTCGAGGAGATCTGGAATCGGTGACTACCGAAATGCTTGCGGACTGCTGGGTCCGTGGCATTTCCGTGAGGAAATGACGCGGAAGGCCACGTGGCTACACGACGCACGCTCGTGCTCAAACCGGTCCCCCGCCGCGCATTCGCGTGGCCTTCGCTGCGACGATGATGCGAAGACCACGGCACCAAGCCACTTACAAACGAGCATAGCAAGCCGTTACTCCCTCTCCCTGCCCTGGGGAGCGGGGCTGATTGAGGGCGGGTCGTAGCTGCCGCCGGTGAAGCCGGCCTGGTGAAGCAGTGGGCTTTGCGCGAACACCAGCTCATCGCCGCGCGTGGTCAGCGCGAGCACGCAGCGAGTCGGCTCAGACTCCAGCGCGATATCCATGTGCTGCAGTTCACCGTCAGTGAGGATCGTGCATTGCGCGGGTGTCGCAGGCAACACGGTGGTGCGCCGATCGGCCATGGCGAGCGTGGCTTTTAATTCGCAGCGCGTGTCATCGGTGGCATCGCGCGAGAGTGTGATGATGAATCGGACAGTGCCGTGTCGCTGGCCGTTGGTGAACATGCCGAAGCGATCGCGCCATTTGGTCACGGTGCATGACCAGGTGATCTGCATCGTGTCGCGCTGCGTCGGTGCAGCTTGGACGATGTTACGATTGACCACGGTCATGACGCCTGCTCCAGCAGTTTCGCTGCGATCTCCAACCCCGACGGGCCTTTTTCGCTGGATGATGGGCTGATGAGCTGCTGGCTGATGAGATCAATCATGGCGACGAAATCGATCATTCCATCCAGCCGGGCATTATGCGACTCCAGCGCGGCTGCCTGCGGGTCGATCTTCCGCTTATGTGAAGCGGACGCATCGCGCGTAACGTCGCGGCAGTCGCGGAGTGATTCGAGCAGCGGATCCACTTCTCGCTTCTTACGTTCACGCAGGATCACGCGGAAGAGTTTCCAGACATCCTGCTCGGCCTGGAAGTATTCCTTGCGGTCGCCACGAACGTGGATGCGGCTGATAATGCCCCATTCGACCAGCGAGCGGAGTGTGGTGGACGCATTGCCGCGGCTGATGCCGAGTGCAGCCATGACCGAGTCGGTGTTCAGCGGCTCCCCGACGATGTACAGCAGCGCATGAATCTCAGCCATGGTGCGCGGCACGCCCCAGTTGCTGCCCATCTGACCCCACAATCGGATGAACTGCTCGCGAGCGCGGCGAAGCTCCGACGTGACACCATCCAAGGGGTTTCCGGCTGTTGACTGTGCGGCGGTATCAGGCATGTTGCATGACGATACGACCGCACGACCCAAGCACGGGTCTTAATTTTCATATTTTTTTGAAAATTCTGATACCTCAGGCGCAGTCAGAAGTTCGGCCTAGGCCTGCACATCCACGCGGCGCGACATCGGCGGATGGTCTTCGTTGGTGGAAGCGCTACCATCGCCGTGGGCGCGGTGTTCTTCTTCGGCCTGTTCGGATTCGTTCGCCGGCAGCTTTCGCAGTGCTTCGGCTGCTTCCACGCTGGCCACGCGCAGCTCGACCATATCTCGAAAACGGCGGGCTGCGTTATCGCGGTCGGCTCGCTCGCGGTCGCGTGCGCGACTGGCGACCTGCTGGGCCTGAGCTGCCTGCAAGAGTGACGTGTCAATTGGACCTAGAACGCTCATATGGGATTTATCGTCAAGATCACAGCACGAGACCAAAACCAGCCATGCTGATCCATGGGACCTCGCCGCATCCGATGGGCAAGACGCTTTTCTCGGACGTAGGCGTTTTACTTGCCAGATTCGTCACCCAGCCACACGCCGTCGAGCAGTTGCACCAGCGGGTCGTCGTGGCGAATCTCACGCAGGACGCTCATGCCCTGTTCGACGAGGTCGCGATCGTTGAGATGCTTGCCGATGTAGGCCAACAGAAACGCAATGGAGTCGCGGTCACGGCGTTCTTCCATGCGCTCGGAGAGTTCATCAACGGCCTGCAGGAGCCGCACCCGGCTGGGCAGCAGCGACTCGTCGTATTCCACATCGATCATTTCCGGGTTGGTCACAAACAGCCGCTGCAGGGTCAGTGATGCTGCGATGTGCAAGCCGGCCCCAAGCTGGGCATGAGCCATACCGGCCGTGGCAAGCGGCTCACCGGGATGGAACCGTAGCGCGCGGATGAACTGCTGCTCAGCACGGAAATATTCGCCCTGGCGCAAGCTTTCTTCAGCCATTGCCATCAATTCGTTAAAGCGCGTGCGCTCTTCACCGGTGAGCTCTTCAACACGCTGGCCGTGACGAAGCAGCGGCACAGCACGGGTTGGGTCGTAGCGCTCCTCGCCGGGCAATACTTCACGCGGCCGATCGGGTTGTTCGCGCTCATCATCTTCAGTCGCAGTCGGCGCGTCGGGGTCGTCTGGCAATTGCACATCGCGGCGGGAGAGTCGATCGCGCAAGCGGCCGAACTCTTCATCAAGTTCGTGCATGATGCGACTGTCCATATGAAACTCGACATCTTCGAGGTTGGCGTATCGTCGTGCGATCCGTTCGACGATCTCTCTGTGCTGCTGTTGCTGCATCGGCGAACGTGACGGTCGATCAGCCACGGCAAGGCGGTCGCGCTGCTCGCGCGGGTCGGCGGCCGGTTGCCACGGATCGACGCGTCCCTCACGACGTTCGGCCCGTTGGCTCGGGTCCGTTGGATCGACCCACATGCTCTCAGCATCGCGCGGGTCCATATCCGGACGGCGATGCTGCGCGATTCGGTCGCGCTCTTCAAGCTGCTGGAAATACCATTCCGCCGGTGCACCGAAGGTGGTGACCCGGCCGCTGGCCATATCTTCGCGTAAACGAATCCGATCAAGCGCCGACAGCCCTTGCGTGTGGTAGCGTTCCATCGCGGAGGGGTAGGACAAGCCGCGCAGCGATGAAGCGTCGATCATAAACGGTTGGCCTTCTTCGTTATACGTCATCCCCACCGTGCGCATATCACCCTCGAATCGCGTCCGCTGACCCAGTGTTGCGGCCTGCACGGCCTGGTCGAGTTGCAGCCGCTCATCAATCGCGACATCGCGCCGATCCCACTCAGGTAAACGGGCATCGCGCGGTGGGCCGATGCGCGGTGCGTCCGGCCCGCCACGACGATATTCAAAGGTGCCCAAGTGCTGTCCGAAACGAAGCTGCTGATTAAACGTCGTCAACGCGGCCGGACTGGAAAATGCAGTATCCGCTCGAAACTGAAAGAGGTCATCGGTCGCCATGTCACCACGGAAGTCCGCCTCAGCGCGATAGCCGACCGTCCCACGGAAACCGCGTCCACCGGCGACATCGCCGGTGATCAAGAGGTTCCGGGCACGGTAGTCGGGCACTTGGGCGGGAACATTGCGGCCACCGCTCCCACGACCGGGATTGGCGTCAAGCACATTTCCACTGCCCAGCGCATCCTGAGCATGCGCTGACTGGCTCATCACGCCGCCGAAACACATCGAACCGGCGACTGTCAGCCCGACAAGCCAAGGAGCGGGGCGACGAAACATAGTGTGGATGGTTGCGCTGGTATTCATACTGATGCACCTGTTTGATGATCGATGTCGCGTCGAGTCAGTGAGAAGTATCGACACAATGAATCATATGCATCGGTCTTTGCGCGGGATCATTCTCTCTTCGCAGAGACGGATGCGGCTGGTGGATCGGCCCTAGCGGCTTGCTCGAACCGTGATACTCGCTGCGACGGCCTCCATCACACGCTCATCATCAGACACCACGAAATAGATCATCCGTTCGTCGCTGGCCTGCAACACCACATCGGGTACATCATCGTCGCCGGTTCGCTGCCAGCGCCGCCATGACCGCGATGCATCCGGCGCAGGCAGGGTCGGCCGTGTCGCAGCGAGACCACGGTTGGGAAGCACAAACACGCTCACCGCCACATCGCTGCTCCGTCGAGTGCTGACATACACGAGGTGCCCTGCAATGACATGGTCTGCCATCTCCACCACCCCACCATGGTGCAACGCCAGACCGATTGCGTTGAAATCAAGCACCGTAAACCGATCGACCGCCAGCGCCGCCCGCACTGTATCTGCCAGTTCCGACGCCTCCCGGGCAGCGAGCCGATGCGTTGCTGTTTCAGCATCACGATGCAGTTCCGCTGCAGCAGTGGCAAGTCGCTCGGGTGATGCACTGCCGGGACCGGCGGGCGAGATGGCATCGATCGACGCCAGTCGTGCGCTCAGGACGATCACGAACGCCACGATCAGAATCGTTGCCAACACGGCATAGCGGTTCGCGCGTCGAGGCCGCGACATCCCCAGCCACACACCACGTGGCCGGCTCGGCTCGGCTGGCGTTGATGACTCATCATGGCGGGCGGGATCGGTCACGGTGCTTACTTTAGGTGCATCGTCCTGCCCAAGCACAGGTCGAGCGACAACGTCCAAAGTCACGTCATGATGCTACCCTGATGAGAGATGCCCAAACCCAGGCGATCTATCGTTCGGCGCAGCATATGGCCAGCAGCAACACTGCTCACTGTCATCGTCGTTGCGCTGCTCTTGAAAGGGTGCACCACCACGGTGGTCGCACCGGCTGATGTGCAGGATCCGGTGGCGGTGTACATCCTCGACTATGGCCGGCATCCCGGCATCGTCCTGCCGCGTTCTGAGAACGAATTGGTCGAGTATGCCTACGGCGAATGGGATTGGTTCGCACGCGGCCGCACCGGTCTTGGAGGCATCTTTCGCGCACTGTTCATCCGCACGCAAGGAACGCTGGGAAGGCGGCCGCTGGACAAAAGTGATGCGTTCGATTGGTGGGAGGACATCCACGTCAGTGATTTGCATCAGATCATCGTCGAGCGCTCCAAGGCGCAGGCGCTGCTAGATAAACTCGACTCGCAATGGAACGCGCAGCAGCACACCGCCGCGTACAACCCCACGCACGAACTAGATTTTGTTCAACACGATGAGGAATACCACGGCATGAACAATTCCAACATCGTGCTCGGCCGATGGCTGGAATCGCTGGGGTGCGATGTTCGCGGCTGGCCGTTGTACCCTGTGAATTGGCGGGTGGCCTCGCCCTAGCGTCTCGGCCCGGCTCTTGCACTGCATTGCAGTTGCACGTACGCTCGCGGGGCTATGAAGTTTCGCCTCGTGGACCGCGTCATCACCCAGACGCCTGAATCGATCATCGTCGTCAAGCAGGTTTCCCTCGCCGAGGAATACCTCGCCGATCACTTCCCGTCGTTTCCGGTGCTCCCGGGGGTGATGATGATCGAAACGATGGTCCAGGCCGCTCGGCACATGCTTGCCCAGCACGAGGATGTTGGCACGCAGCACCTGGTGCTGGGCGAAGTCCAGGCAGTGAAGTTCGGCAACATGGTCCGCCCGGGCGAGCAACTTGAGATGGAAGTGGCCCTGCGAAAGCGCACTGATGAGGGACACTTTGCCTGCAAAGGCATCGGCCGTGTTCGCCGCAACGGCGAGATCGCACCTGATGCAGCGGTTTCCGGCAAGTTCACCATGAGGCCGGTGCGGCTCGGTTGAGTCCATCGCTACAGGGAGTATCATGCGGGCAACGCGAATGATGGGATAACCAGCGAACTGCACAGGCAGCGGCTGAACACGAAAGGAAACGCAAGATGCAGGAGACTGTGGCGATGAGCCGTGATGAAATCTTCAAGAGCGTGCAGAAGGTGCTCGAAGAAGCGTTGGGGGCCGACGAGGATGAAATCACCCTAGATGCGAGTCTCACGGCCGATCTCGAAGCCGAGTCAATCGACTTTCTCGACATCGTGTTTCGACTGGAAAAGGCGTTCTCCACACCCGAAAAGCCCTTCAAGATTTCACAAGGGGAACTGTTTCCTGAGAATCTGATGGAAAACCCCGCGTGGGTGAGCGATGGCAAACTCACCGATGAAGGCATGGTCATGCTCCGCGAACGCATGCCCCATGTAGATTTTTCCGACTTTGAAAACGACCGCGAAGTCACCAAAGTGGCTGCGACCATCACGGTCGGATCACTGGTGGACTTCATCGAACGAAAACTTGCAACCGCGTAAACCGCACCAGGCATCAGGCCTCGCTCAGCAGACGAACACCAGAGCCATGCGCTGGATGTGGATTGACCAAATCGTGGAGCACGAACCTGGCGTGCGAATGGTGGCCGTGAAAAATGTTTCACTGGCCGAGGAGCATCTGCACGATCACTTCCCCGCCGATGACACCCATGATGCCCTGCCAATCATGCCTGCCTCGCTGATCATTGAGGGCATGGCACAAACCGCTGGCATCATGGTCGGTGCAGTCAACGATTTTCAGGAGAAGGTCATCCTGGCCAAGATTCAGCGGGCGAGGGTTGATGCTGATGTCGTTCCAGGTCAGACCCTGCGCTATGAAGCTGTTATGGACCGAATCGACACGAACGGCGCATCCACCACTGGAACCATCTTGCGCCTCGATCATGCAGCCAAGGACGGGCAATGGCAGCAGATCGGTCAGGTGGACCTCATGTTCAGCCACATTGATCGCAATATGGCAGGCATCGCCTTTCCCAAAGAGAACTTCGTGTTCTCTGAAAACTTCAAGCCCCTGATGAAACAGGTCGGCGAAAAGGTTGTGAAGCGGTAAAGGCCCAGTGCCGATCAACGCCATGCCTTGACTTTGATGTCACATATGCTTTGACAATGCGTATTGTATCTCTCTTACCATCAGCCACGGAAATGCTGTGCGCCATCGGCGGTGAATCGCTCCTGGTTGGCCGTTCTCACGAGTGTGATTACCCGACGTCCATCACCCATCTTCCGGTGCTGACCGGCCAGCGTACTGCGGCTGCCACCAGCGCAGCGATCGACCAACAGGTGCGCGATGCACTCGGCGATGCACAAACGCCCTCGCTGTACACGTTGGATGTTGAGCATCTCACGGCACTCAAGCCGGATGTCATACTCACGCAAGATCTGTGCGATGTCTGCTCGATCGACCTGCATACCGTCCGCGCTGCAGCAACGCACATGGACCCGCAGCCGGTGATTGTCAGCAGCAATCCCAAGACGATTGACGATGTGTTTGATGACATGCTGCGAATTGGCGAGGCCGTGGGCCTGGCATCCGAAGCCCGCGATGCAATGGTCGAGTTGCGCGAGCGCTACTGGGTGGCGCGGGAGTATGTTAACGCCTACGTGCCCGGCCCTGAAGTTGCGGTGCTGGAATGGATGGACCCGCTGTTTATTGCTGGCCACTGGACGCCACAACTTGTCGAGCATGCCGGCGGCGTGCACTCGCTCAATGCAGCCGGTGCAAAATCGCGTCAGATCTCGCCTGAAGAATTGCTGGAAGCGGCACCAGAGCGGCTGGTCATCTGTCCGTGCGGGTTTGACCTTGAGACAATCCAACGCGAGCTTCCCGCGATGCAGGCGCAACGGTGGTGGAAGCTGCTGCCTGCGGTGCACGATGGCAACGTGGTGATGGTGGATGGCAATCAGATGTTCGCCAGACCCGGACCGCGACTCGTCGATGCCTTGCAGTGGCTGGTTGCGTGGATTAACGATCGGCCTGAAGCGGGTCCCCGTCAGTTCCCGGTTCGAACTGTAACGGGTTGAATGGCTCATCCGTCTGCGGCTCACCAGTGCCCGGCAGATCAACTGCCGGGGCGGTGCGCATCAGTCGCACGGGGAATGCGATCGCAGGTGCCGGCTCATACAGAAAACGAATGGTCGCGGAAGTGCGTTCATGTTCGTAGGCAGACCAATCAAGATCATCAACGGCCCGCACCTGAAGCTGCGCAGTCCAAGTTGCGGGCACGTGGCGTCGCATGTCGGCGGTGGTGTCCTGGTTCAGGCGCAGCAGTGAGACATCCAAAATCTCATCCGCATCAATCATGAGTTCCGGCCGGCCATCATCACCAAGCGGGTCGTCAGGCCACACGGAGATGCGCACGGTTATGGTCTCACTGCGATCGCCGATCAGCAGCAATTGGTCGCGTGTGGTATGTAACTGTCGCTGCTCCCGACCAGCTCCTCGAACGCGTAACGTCCGCACGCCCATCGGCGCGCCGTGCGCATCGGTAGTCTCGATCGTCACCCGTTCGTCGGAAAAGCCGTTGTTGCGCAGTGCAATGCGCACATCCAACGAGAATTCCTCACCCGGTTCGACCACTTCGGGATGCCAAGACCTCGGCTGGATGCATCCGCAGGTGGCGGTGATGTTACCGATGTGCACAGCACGGCGAGAACGATTGGTCAAAGTGAACGTGTGGTCAGCGGTAACTTCGTACGCCTCCACCGGGCGGCCGTCATGCACCTGCCGGGCGATCATCGGGTGGGAATCCGGCTGCGGCACGAGCAGCACACCGAAATCGTGAACATCGTCACCCGCCAGTGCGTGGCGGCCAAGCGTCAGCATGTATACCGACACGAGCAGGCCTCCGAGGCCAAGGACGACCAGCAGTGCAACCGTGGCGCGGCGACGCTTGACCCTCATTTCCTCATTGATCACCGAATCAGTCATTGGCTTCAATCGTAACGTACGGAGAACCCGGAAAGACTCAGTAAGACATGGTCCTGCCGTTGAATTGTACCGTCACCGGAACTGAAAAGTTCGCCCTGCCGCTCTGGCAGTCGCCTCGGCGGAGAATGCTGACCGATGCAGTGTGACGAACGGTGGCGGCCGCGCCAAGGCGGTTTTCCGGACCTCTCACGGCGCGAGCTTTGCATCTGGCAATAGGACAAGGGGCCGAATCCGGCCTGCAGGACTAGGAGTTGCACCATGCGTATGGACCGATTCACAACACTTGCCCAGGAAGCATTGGCCGGCGCGCAATCGCTTGCGATGAACAAGAGCCATGCAGAACTGACACCGCTGCACTTGCTTGCTGCGCTGCTGGAAGATCGCAACGGTGTTGCACGATCGGTCCTGCAACGAGCCGGAGCCAACGTTGACCAGATCACCCCGATCGTGAGCAGCGAAATGGACCGGCTTCCGAGCATTTCCGGGCAGGCCGCCCAGCCGCACACCGGCTCGGCCACCATGCAAGTGCTCAGCACTGCGGAAAAAACCGCAAGTGAACTCAAGGACAGCTACACCTCCAGCGAACACCTGCTCATCGCACTGGCGACAGTGAAATCCCCAGTGAAGGAAATCCTGTCACTTCACAATCTCGATGAAACCCGACTGCTTGAAGCGGTCAAAGCATTGCGGCAAAGCTCAGGCGTGAGCAACATCAACGACCCCGATGCTGAGCAAACCTATGAAGCGCTGAAGAAATACGGCATCGACCTGATCGAAAAGGCCCAGGCGGGCAAACTCGACCCCGTCATCGGCCGCGATGATGAAATCCGCCGCTGCATGCAGGTGCTCAGCCGCCGCACGAAGAACAACCCGGTGCTCATCGGCGAGCCGGGCGTGGGCAAGACGGCCATCGCCGAGGGCCTCGCGCTTCGCATCGTCAACGGCGATTGCCCGGCTTCCATGCGCCACTCGCGCATCATCGCGCTGGATGTCGGCCAACTGCTCGCCGGCGCGAAGTACCGCGGCGAGTTTGAAGAACGGCTCAAGGCAGTGCTGCGCGAAGTCAGCGCCAGCGAAGGCCGCATCATTCTCTTCATCGACGAACTGCACACCATCGTCGGCGCAGGCGCTGCCGAGGGAGCCGTATCCGCGGGCAATCTGCTCAAACCCGCGCTTGCGCGCGGCGAATTGCGCTGCATCGGTGCGACGACGCTGGATGAATACCGCAAGCACATCGAGAAAGACGCGGCCTTCGAGCGGCGATTCCAGCCGATCTACGTCGGCGAGCCGTCGGTCGAGGACACGCTCGCGATCCTGCGCGGCCTCAAGCCGCGCTACGAAGCCCACCACGGCGTACGCATCCAGGATGGCGCGCTCGTCGCAGCCGCGATGCTGAGCCACCGCTACATCGCAGATCGCTTCCTTCCCGACAAGGCCATCGACCTGTTGGACGAAGCGGCATCGCGTTTGCGCATCGAGAACGATTCGATGCCCGCGGAACTTGATGAACTGCACCGCCGCATCATGCAACTGGAGATCGAGCGCGAAGCGCTGAAACTCGAAAGCGATCCGGAATCGCAGAAGCGTCTCGACGCAATCGAGAAAGAACTCGCCGGATTGAACGAACGCAAGGGCGCGCTTGATGCGCAGTGGAAGGCTGAGAAGGCTGAACTTGATGAAATCCGCGCTGTCAAGGAGCAGATCGACGCCAAGCACACCGAACTGGAGCAGGCCCAGCGGCGTGGCGACCTGGAGCAAGCGGCCCGCATTCAGTACGGCGAACTGCGCGACCTCGATAACCGCCTCACGCAGGCGGAAGAACACCTCGCTAAGCGGCAAGCCGCTGGGACGGCGCTGGTTAAGGAAGAAGTCGATTCCGAGCAGATCGCGGAGGTCATTTCCAAGTGGACCGGCATTCCGCTGTCGAAACTCGTCGAAACTGAGCGCGAAAAACTGCTGCGCATGGAGCAGGAACTGGCCAGGCGCGTCATCGGCCAGCGCGAAGCGGTGCGGGCGGTCTCCGATGCCGTGCGCCGCAGCCGCGCGGGCCTTGGCGAGACCACGCGGCCGATCGGCTCGTTTCTCTTTCTCGGCCCCACGGGCGTCGGCAAGACGGAACTGTGCAAGGCACTCGCTTCATACCTGTTCGACACGGACGACGCCATGGTGCGCATCGACATGAGCGAGTACATGGAGAAGCACGCAGTCGCGCGGCTGATCGGCGCGCCCCCCGGTTATGTCGGCTACGAAGAAGGCGGCCGCCTCACTGAGGCTGTGCGCCGGCGCCCCTACTGCGTGGTGCTTTTCGATGAAATGGAAAAGGCCCACCCGGATGTCAGCAATATTCTGCTGCAACTGCTCGACGACGGCCGCCTCACCGATGGCCACGGCCGCACGGTCGATTTTCGCAACACTATCATCGTCATGACCAGCAATATCGGCTCGCAGGCAATTCTGGAGATGTCCGGCGGTGAAGGCGGCGCGCTTGATATTGAAATCGAAACACACGTGCGCGAACTGCTCAAGCAGAACCTCCGCCCGGAACTGCTCAACCGCATCGACGAAACGATTATCTTCCACCAGCTCACGCCGGACGATCTCACGTCGATCGTGGACATCCAGCTCGGTTCGCTACGGAAGCGCCTGGCCGATCGTGGTTTGTCCATCGAGCTAAAACCCGGCGCCAAAGCTGCGTTGGCCGAGGAAGGGTACGACCCGCAGTTCGGTGCACGACCGCTCAAACGTGTCATCCAGCAGCGCATTGAAAACCCGCTGGCGACGCGCATTCTCGGCGGCGAGTTTGAAGGTGGTGACACAATCAAGGTGAACTACCACAACGGCTCGTTCGACTTTGAACGTGCGGACACCGAGCACGCAACGAGCGCGTCATAACGGTGCGTACGGCGAGTGTCGATTGTGAATCACGCGGGGACCATCAGCTTTTTGAGGTTGCCCACACCGGCAATCACGATCTCCAGCGCGCGGTCAAGCTCTTCGTCGGTCGTCTCTCGTGACACGCTGAAACGCACCGAACCATGTGCCGCTTCGGGTGGCAGCCCCATGGCCTTGAGCACCGGCGAAGGTTCCAGCGAGCCGGATGAGCAAGCTGCGCCGCCCGAAGCGCACACGCCACGCTCTGAAAGCAAAAGCAAAATAGTTTCCGCTTCGAGTTTGTGAAACGCGATGTTGGTCGTGTTCCACAACCGTGGTGCACCATGGCCGTTGACTGATGTCTCTTCGACGCTGTCGAGGATGCGCTGTTCAAATCGATCGCGCGCCGCTGCCAGCCGGGCCGGTTCATCAGTGGTCATCCACAATCGCGCCAGCCGGGCCGCCTCGCCCATGCCGAGAATGCCCGCGACGTTCTCAGTTCCACCGCGACGTTGGCGTTCCTGCGGTCCGCCACTGATGAATGTCGGTAGTTTCACGCCCTTGCGGATGTACAGCCCACCGACGCCCTTGGGGCCATGGAACTTATGCGCTGCGAAATTGAGCAAATCGACCGGCAATTCCTCCATGTCCGCAGGCATTTTTCCGACGTACTGCGTGGCGTCAGTATGAAACCGCACGCCGTGCTCGCGGCAGAGTTTGCCGATCTCTGCGACGGGCTGCAGCACGCCGGTTTCGTTGTTGGCCCACATGATGCTTACGAGGGCAATCTCATCAGCCTGTTGTCGAAGCAATGTTTCAAGATGATTCAGATCAATCACGCCGCTGCCGTCGCACTGCACCCAGAGCACTTCCACGCCTGAGCGGCCAAGCGTCTCGGCAGTTTCCCGGACGGCGGAGTGTTCAAGCTTGCTGGTGAGAATGACGTTGCGCGTGGGCTGTGCTGCACGTGAGCCACGCATGGCCATATTCACTGCTTCGGTCCCGCCGGAGGTGAGCAGCAGTTCGTTGCGTTTGCAGTTGAGCAGCTTCGCGATCTCTTCGCGAGCAAGATCAAGCTTGGCCCTGACGGCCTGACCGGGTCGATGCACACTGGAGGGGTTTGCCCACAGTTCGCGCATCGCGACATCCATCACGGCAATGACTTCATCGGCCGGTCGTGTCGTCGCATTGCTGTCGAGATAGATTGTGCTCACAACGGTTTAGCGTAGCATGATGATGGCCATTTCGCACTCTCATTTTGCGATGATCGGAGCATTTCAAGCCAATATCCAATGGCTGCTTTCCTGACGAAACGCTTGAATCGGGCTACGCTAGGGCGCAATGAATGACCGGGAAGAAAAGTCTGCTGCCGCAACCACCACGCCGATTTCCCCTCTGCGTCGCTGGGCGATGATGCTTCGCGGCATCTGGCGGCCGCTGATTGTCATCTCCCTCGTCGTCGCCGTGACATGGATCGTGCAGCCGGCGAGGATCGTCGGCGAGATCGCCGAGTTCCGCGAATGGATCGACGGCCTCGGCCCGTGGCGCATCCCCATGTTTCTCGCGATCTACGTCCTCGCCGCAGTGGCGATCGTCCCTGCAGCATTGTTGAAGGTTGCGGCAGGCGGACTCTTCGGATCGGTGTTGGGACTCATCATTGCCAGCATCGGCTCGACGCTGGGCGCGGCGGCGTGTTTCATCATCGCGCGGTATGTCGCCAGTGGTTCGTTGGTGCAACGAATGAAGCAGGGCAAGCGGTTTCGGAAGCTCGATGCACTCACAGAGCGACATGGTGCAGTGATCGTCGCGCTGGTGCGACTGGTGCCGATCCTGCCGGGCAATCTGGTCAATTACGCCTTCGGCCTGACGCGCGTGCCGCTGGGCATTTTCGTGTTCTGGTCATGGCTGTGCATGTTGCCGGGCACGGTGGTGCTGGTCGTGGGCACAGATGCGTTCGTGCAGGGCTTCGGCGAGGACCGCATCCCGTGGGGGCTGATCGCCATCGTGGCCGGCGCGCTTGTGCTCATGGTCGTGTCCATGCGAAAGGCGCACCTCAGCTTCAAGGCCAAGCAGGGCCGGCGCGACGAGTTGGAGTACACGGAGCTGTAGCAGTTGGTCTATCCAACAACCGGTCGCAGAATCAGCAGTGCGGCATAGAAGTAAATCAGCAGCCCAGTGACATCGACAAAGGTCGCCACAAATGGTGCGGAACTGGTTGCTGGGTCGAAACCAACGCGCCTGAGCAGGAATGGCAGCATGCTGCCAACCAATGACCCCCACGAGACGACGCCCACGAGCGCGACTGCCACGGTCAGTGCGATGAGCACATAGTCAGCACCGTAATCGAAAAACCCCAGCCATTGCCAGAGCGTCACTCGGAACAAACCGATGATTGCAAGGAATACGCCAAGCATTAGTCCAACCAGCGCTTCTCGTCGCATCACACGCCACCAATCTCGAAGTGTCACTTCACCGACTGCCATGGCGCGGATGATGAGACTTGTCGCCTGCGAGCCGCTGTTTCCGCCACTGGAGATAATCAGCGGAATGAAAATGGCGAGCGTGATAAGGGCTTCGAGTTGTGTTTCAAATCGCTCCATTGCGGTTGCGGTAAGCAGCTGTCCAAAGAACAGGATGGCCAGCCAGCCGCCGCGCGCGCGAAACACCGTAACAATTGATGCTTCCATGTACGGGGCAGTCAGCGGCGCAACGGCTGCGGCCTTGTGGAAGTCTTCGGTGTTTTCAACTTCCGCCACGTCGGCCACGTCGTCGAACGTCACAATACCGACGAGCACATTGTCGCGATCGACCACCGGCAGCACGGACAGGTCGTACCGCTCCATCATGCGAACCGCCTCTTCGCGGTCATCGCGTGCGTTGAGCGAAACGGCGCTGTCGTCCATCAGGTCGCTGATTTTCGTTTGCGGATCGACCAGCAGCAGTTCCCGGATGCGAATCTCATCCAGAAGCCGCCGGCGATCATCGGTGACATACAGGATGTGCACCGTTTCTGCGTCCTCGCCCTCCTTGCGAATGTGCTCCAGCGCTTCGGTGACCGTCCACTCAGGTCGTAGCGACAGGTACTCCGGCGTCATCAGGCGACCGACACTCTCCGGCGGATAGCCGAGGATGATTTGCGTGGAGCGACGTTCTTCCGGGCGCATCATCGCTAAAAGCTGTGCAGCAAGCTGGCCGGGCATCTCGTCAAACAGCTCAGCACGGTCGTCCGGGTCCATCTCGTTGAACATCTGCGCCAACTGTTCGTTGGTCAGCTCATCCTGCAACTGGGCCTGTTGATCGGACGGCAACTCGGTGAATGCATCGGCAGCAACATCGCGCGGCAGCAAGCGGAACGCAATCGCGCGGTATGCCGGATCCAACTCGACGAGAATGTCAACAATCTCCGGCGTTTGCAACTCTTTGAGCGTGGCGCGGGCATCGCGCGTCTGCTTGTTGCGCAGCATCTCCTCGATCTCGGGAGCCAACAGAACCCCATACTTCGGATTGTTTGTGGTTTCCTGGTCCATGGTGGTATATCAGACGTTTGAGGAATAAAAGAAGCTGCATTGCAACGGTAATGAACAATCCCAGCGCGTTGCGGCTGCCTATCGCATGGTACACATCACGCGCTTGAGTAAAGCATGCGTCAAACGTATTCCTGCCGATTCTTCTTCAACAGGGCCTTCGTACTCAATACCGATATGCCCACGGTACCCAGCGTCGCGAACGATGTGCAGCATACGCGCGTAGTCAATCGTCGTTTCGCTGCCATCGTCATTGAACGCGTTGCTCTTTGCGCTGACGGCTTTGGCGTAAGGCATCAACTCCGCCACACCGTCATAGCGGTCGTACCACACGGCCGGCTCATCGCGTCGGGTCCAGTCCATGCAGAAATTGCCGAAATCCGGCAGTGTACCGCAGCAGGGATGATCCACGCGACGGATGACTTCAGCCAGCCACGCAGCGTGTGATGAATACCCGCCGTGATTTTCCACGAGAATGTTCATGGCGAATTGCTCAGCAAACTCAGCTAACAGACGTAAGCCGTCCACAGCATGGGGCATCGCATCGCGTAGGGCGGTGTTCATCGCTTCTGAATCGGACAACCATGATGCGCCGGCTACCGAAGGGCCGCCCGCGTTGACGCGAATACTGTGACACCCAAGCTGCCTTGCACCTTCAACCCATTTGTAGTGGTTCTCAACCGCAGCGGTGCGATTGGAAGCATCGGGATCGGCTAGGTCACCCTGACGGTCGATCATCATCACCAGACTCTGCACGTTCACATCATCGCAGCGTTGTTTCAATTCTGGGATGTAGCTGAGATCGTCATCCGCGTAGTGGTCCTTGAAGCAACGGTTGACGTACTCGACCGCGTTGATGCCAAACGTTTCGCTCGCAAAACGCGGGAACTCAAGCGGGTGAAGTTTGCCCGCAAAAATCGTGCGATACAGCGACCACTGCGCAAGGGAGATCGAAAACATTGGCGCAAGTGTATCGTGAGACTCGACCCCTTTGCCGAATGCCGAGCACCGCATTGCCATACGACGCTCAATCACCCACCGAGTTTTGAAGCAGCGAAGGCGTGTGCTGCGTCAATCGCATCCGGCACCTTCTCCGGCTGCTTGCCGCCGGCCTGGGCCATGTCCGGCCGGCCACCGCCACCGCCGCCGCATGCCTTGGCTGCTTCGCGCACCCAGTCGCCGGCCTTGAGCCCCTTGCCGATCAACTCCTTGGGCACCACAGCGACAATCGCCACCTTGCCTTCTTCCTGATCGGGCGAAAGCAGCATGATCGCGCTGGCGGGACACTTAGCCTTGATCACATCCATTGCAGCCAACAGTGTGTCTTTGTCTGCACCATCGATCTGCTTGACAATGAGCGTGGCGGAATCAGCATCGGCAATGCTTCGTGCCTGCTCGACGACTGCTTCGCGGTTGGATGCCTGTTCCTGCTTGCGCACCTGCTTGACCTGTTCGCGCAGCGCATCAAGCTTCTCGTGAACACGGTGCTTCATCACCGCGCCGATGGATAGTTTGTCTGCTACTGCCGCGATGTCATCAAACTCACTGACGAGTGCCTCGGCTTCAAGTGACGCAGCGTTTTCCAGACGTTGTAAAAGTTCTTTGCCCGCCTTCTGGGCCGCGAGCGCAGCAAGGCCGGTGACGGCGGTGATGCGGCGAACACCCGCTGCAAGCGCCTGCTCCTGCACGATGGCAAAGTGCTGGGCCTGCTCGGTGTTGGCCAGGTGTGTGCCGCCGCAAAATTCGATGGAGTGCTCAGCCCACTTGGGGTTGTCCAGCTCAGTAACGATCTGTTCAATCGGGGCACCGATACTGACGACGCGCACGGGGTCGGGGTACTTCTCGCCAAACACCGCACGCACGCCGTTGATCTTCTGCGCGATGTTCAGCGGCACGGTGTCGGTGAAGACATCCATCTTCTGTTCTATCGCGTCGTTGACGATGCGGTCCACGCGCTCGATCTCATCCAGCTTCATCGCGCGGCTGGAGGAAAAGTCAAATCGCAGGCGGTCGTCTGCGACCAGTGAACCTTTCTGTTCGACCTCTTCGCCGATGACCCGTCGCAGCGCGAAGTTGAGCAGGTGCGTGGCCGTGTGATTGGCCTGGATGGGATCGCGCTTGCCGCGGTCCACATCAGCGACAACGCGGTCATGAATCTTGAACTGGCCGCTGGTCACCCGGCCGATGTGCAGCACATAGGAACCGGCGGGAGCAGCGATGGCCTGAGTCTGTTCGATCTCGAAGCGATCGCCGCCTTCACCCTCGCGCACGCCGAGGCCGGGTTCGTAATCGATCGTCAACATGCCGGTGTCGCCGACCTGACCGCCCTGCTCTGCGTAATGGTTGGTGCGGTCGAGAATGATGGCGACACGACGATTGATGGATGCGACATCGTCAAAGCTGCTGCCGTCCCAGATGGCTCTGATGCGCGCGTTCAGAGGTTTGCCTTCAAACTTGGCACTGTCATCGGTGGGATCGACGTTGATCTTCTGCAGCGTGTCGATCGCGTTGGGCGTGAGTGTGATGGCGTCTTCGTGCTCCACACCAGCGCGCGACTTCTCGCGGGCTTCGTCCATGAGGGTTTCAAAGCCGGCGACATCAACGGTCATGCCGCGCTCTTCAGCCATGACCTGCGTGAGGTCGATGGGGAAGCCGTAGGTGTCGTGAAGTTTGAAAGCGTCCTCAGCTGAGACTTGTTCCTTGCCGCTTGCGGCTTCACGAAAGTGCTCAATCCCACGATCGATCGTCTTGAGAAATGCCAACTCTTCCTGTTTGATCACTTCCGCGACGCGCTGTGGGTTCTTTTTCAGCTCCGGGAACGCATCTCCTAGCGTGCCCACAACAGCCGGCACGAGTTCGCAGAGCATTGGGCCATCCACGCCGAGCGTCTGCCGCGCGATCCGCACTGCACGGCGGAGAATGCGCCGTAACACGTAGCCGCGGCCTTCATTGCTCGGCGTCGCGCCGTCGGTGATGGCGATCGTCAGGCAGCGAATGTGGTCGGCAATCACGCGGAAGGCAATGTCCGCAGCATCCTCCATCGAACCGCCGTAGGCCTTCGCACCGGTCTTGTCCTGAATCGCATCAAAGATCGGCGACCAAATGTCGGTGTCATAGTTGCTCGTCTTACCCTGCAGCACGCGGGTGATGCGCTCGAAACCCATCCCCGTGTCCACGTGCTTGGCGGGCAGTGGCGTGAGTGAGCCGGACTTGTCACGGTTGAACTGGATGAACACGAGGTTCCAGATCTCAATGACATTGGGGTCATCTTTATTGACGAGATCGCCGCCGGTGCCATCGGGCGTGGAGTCGTAATGAATTTCGCTGCATGGGCCGCACGGGCCGGAGTCGCCCATTTCCCAAAAGTTGTCTTTCTTGCCCCAACGGGTGATGTGTGATGGGTCGATGTCCGTCAGTTCGCGCCAAAGCTGCTCGGCTTCTTCATCGGCTTCGAGGCCGTCGCTGGCATCGCCTTCGAACACGGTGACGTACAGCCGGTTCTTGTCGAGTTCCCAGACTTCGGTGAGCAGTTGCCACGCCCACTGGATCGCTTCGCGTTTGAAGTAATCGCCGAACGACCAGTTGCCGAGCATTTCGAAGAAGGTGTGATGGTAGGTGTCCTTGCCGACGTCTTCGAGATCGTTGTGCTTGCCGCCGGCGCGGATGCACTTCTGGCTGTTGACGGCGCGGCTATACTCGCGGCTGCCCTGGCCGAGAAAGACATCCTTAAACTGGTTCATCCCAGCGTTGGTGAACAGCAGCGTGGGGTCATCGTGCGGCACTACGGGAGAGGACGGCGCGAACGTGTGGCCGTGCTTTTCCGTGAAGAAATCCAAAAACTGCTGTCGAATGGCAGCGGCGGTAAGCGTATCGGTCTGCGGCATAGTCTGAAAGTGTAGCGAGATGCCGTTAAGCGAGCGGGCGAGCCCGCTCGCTTAACGGTTGTGCTACATTGAGTGCATGTCTGAACTTGTACGCATTGAGGCAAACAATGGCGTCGTCACGTTGACACTGAACCGGCCGGAGGCGCGTAACGCGTTGTCGCCGGAGTTGATTGACGCGCTGGATCAGGCCGTGACGGCTGTCGAAAGTGACGAAACGGTGCGAGTCATGATCCTCGCCGGCGAGGGCAAGGCGTTCTGCGCGGGCATGGACCTCAAAGGCGTCGTCAGTGATGCAGCGAAGATGGGCGGCATGCTGCGCGGCCTGTCGCTGGTGATGCGGCGGATTCGTCGGCTGACGTTCCCCACCATTGCCCGTGTGCAAGGCGCGGCTGTTGGCGGCGGGTGCGGACTGATGGTCATGACCGACTTTGCCGTCACCCATCCCGAGGCCAAGGTTGGATACCCGGAAGTTGATCTCGGCGTGTGCCCGGCAGTGGTTGCGCCCTGGCTGGTGCGAAAGATTGGTGCCGGCTGCGCACGCGCGATGCTGTTGGCCGGCGGCACCATGTCCGGCGAGCAGGGCCATCACCACGGCCTTGCCTCACACCTCGTGACCCGCGAAGAACTGGACAATGCCACGATGGAGCTTGCCGCCACATTGAAAAAAGGCGGCAGGCGCGCCATGGCCGTGACCAAGCAATGGCTGAACGAACTGGACGGCTCGTATGAAGATGCAGTGTTCGACAAAGCTGCGGAGTTGTCAGCTGAGGTGATTGCGGGCGAGGAAGCACAGCAGCGCCTACAGCCGATTTTCGGTTGATGTTACAGATGGTCGCGGCGCGTTTCGCGTGCGGATTCGTCTGAGAAATCACGCAGAGCGTGTCACAGCGGGCAAGGTCGTCGGTCAAACGGGGGCTGTCGCGCCCCTGCCGCGAAAAATGCCCTAGAATGAAAACCCGTTTCCCCTCATTTTTTGGAGAGATTGCTGTGGCTAAGCCGGATCTTGCCAGTCAACTGAAGAACGTCTCGGAAAAGGATCGCAAGCAGATCGAGCAGGCCCAGGAAATGCTCGGGCCTGATCCGACGACGATGGGCTACATCAAGAACCTTTTCTGGGGGAACCTGCGCGAGGAACTTGTGCTGCCTTTTCCGGAAGTCTCCGCAGAGGAGACTGCGCGGTGTGACCAATTGCTCGCTGAGTTGGATGCCTACCTTCGAAACGAGCACCCACACCACGAGATCGACGAGAAGCAGGAGATTCCCGACTGGTGCATCAAGCGCCTGTTCGATATCGGCGTGATGGGAATGATCATCCCCAAGGAACACGGCGGTGGCGGCTTCGGAATCACCAGCTACAACCGCGTGCTTGAACGCATTGGCATGACGTGCGGCTCCACTGCGGTGCTCGTCTCAGCGCACCAGTCCATCGGCTGCGGTGCGTTGAACCTCTTTGGCAGTGAAGAGCAAAAGAAAAAGTACCTGCCGCGCATGGCAACGGACACCCTCAGCGCGTTCTGCCTGTCAGAGCCGAACGTCGGCTGCGATGCAGGTGGCCAGGAAACGCGCTGTGAAGTCACTGAAGACGGCGAACACTACATCATCAACGGTGAAAAGAAGTGGGCCACCTCAGGCGCATTGGCGGGCCTCTTTACCGTCATGTGCAACCAGATGATCGAAGACCCCAAGACCGGCAAGCCCAAAAAGAAGGTCACCGCCATCATCTGCACGCCGGACATGGAAGGCGTTGACATCTTCAGCCGCAATCGCAGCAAGTGCGGCATCCGTGGCACATGGCAGGCGCGCATCCGGTTCACCAACGTCAAAGTGCCCCGTGCCAACTTACTGCACAAAGAAGGCAAGGGCCTCAATGTCGCGCTGACGTGCCTGAACTATGGCCGCTGCACGCTATCTGCGGGCATGGTCGGAGCCGGCCGAGCTGCATATGAGCAGGCCACCAAGTGGGCTCAATACCGCTACCAGTTTGATCGACCGATTGGTGAGTTCGAGCAGATGCAGGAAAAGGTCGCCCGCATGGCGGCATACTGCTACGCGATGGATTCAATGCTGTACATGACCACCGGCATTGTCGATCGCGGCGATGAAGACATCATGCTCGAAACCGCCATCTGTAAGGTCTTCTGTTCGGATATCGGCTTCCGCACCACCGATCTGGCCTTGCAGATCATGGGAGGTGAAGGGTACATGACCGAGAACGTCGTCGAACGCATGTGGCGCGACAGCCGTATCAACATCATCGTCGAAGGTGCGAACGAAGTCATGCACAGCTTTGTCTTTGCCTACGGCTCCAAGCAGCTTGGCGAGTTCATGCTTGGTGTGAAAGACCAGCCGTTTGCCAACCTCGGCGCAGCGATGCAGATCGGCTCTGAGCTGTTTCTGGGCATGCGTCGCCGGGCACCACGATTCAGCCGCGTGCATCCAAAGCTCGCACAACTGACGCACGACCTTGAACAACGTATTCGTGAGTTCAGCCACCAAGTGAAGATGATGTTCAAGGTGCACGAGGAGAAGTTGATTTCACGCCAGATGATTCAGGCGCGACTGAGTTGGAGCGTGATCTGGATTCATGCCATGTCATGCTGCCTCAGCCGCATGGACAAGTCGCTGCGTGAGGGGATCGACGGCCAGCAGTTCGCGCACGACTGGGCAATCGTCAATCATGTTTTTGCACTGGCCGGTGAAGAGATCGACAACAACCTGCGAGCGCTTCGCAAGAACACCGACACCACGATGCGAGAGGCAGCGGATGTTGCATTCAAGCGCAGCGACACCCTGCCAAACTCTGATTTCGTTATCCCTGAAAAGACGCCGAATGAAAATGCCTTCGGGACAGGTCGCAAGATCGATACCGAGGCAATCCCGCAATTCGGTTCCGGTTCCACGGTCCAAACAGCGGATGTTCCGACGTAGGTCGGCTCGTGATGCGTACGCGATGGAGTGAATGAGTGAGACGGCCCAGGAGGGGCTGAGAGAAACCACAATACAACCCCCATTTCCCACACCTATGAATACTTTTGACCAGATGTCAGAGCGCGGCCATGAGCGCGTCTCCTTCCACTACGACCCAGAGACGCAGGTTCGCGCCATTATCGCCATTCACTCCACCAAACTTGGGAACGCCCTCGGCGGTACCCGCCGCTGGCACTATGCCACCGAAGCCGATGCGCTGTATGACGTGCTTCGTCTTTCGGAGGGCATGACATTCAAAGCAGCTGCTGCCGACCTGCCGATGGGTGGCGGCAAGAGTGTCATCATCCTGCCGCAGGCGAAATATCCCATGAATGAAGCCCGTGCTCGTGCGATGGGCCGATTCGTTGACACCTTCAACGGCACGTACATTGCTGCAGAAGATGTCGGCGTCAACGCACAGTTCGTCGATTGGATGGCGCTGGAAACCAAACACGTGATGGGCGGCGATACCGTCGCAGCCGGTGGCGACCCCTCGCCGTACACCGCCCGTGGTGTCGTCAATGCCATGAAGGCATGCCTGGAAACCATCGGCAAGCCCGCGGACTTTGCCGATGTGCATATCGCCATTCAAGGCGTTGGGAGTGTGGGCTTTTCAATGGCCAAGATGCTCACTGAAGCCGGCGCGAAGCTGACAATTGCGGATATCGATGAAGATGCAGTCAATCGTGCTGTGCGTGAACTCGGCGCGACCGCGGTCCCGCTCGACGAGATTCTCACCACCAAGTGCGACATCCTTGCCCCATGTGCGCTCGGAGGCGTGATCAACGGCAACCTTGCTAGCAAACTGCAGTGCGATATCGTTTGCGGTGCAGCGAACAACATTCTGGATGATCCCGATGAGGATTCTGCAGCGCTGCAGAATCATGATGTGCTGTACGCTCCGGATTTTGTTGCCAATGCAGGCGGCCTGATTCGGTTGGCCGGGCTGTACCTCGGCATGACCGAGCAGCAGCTTGACGCGAAGATCGAACAGATCCAGACCACCATGCAGCAGATCCTGGAAACAGCCAGCACCGGCCGATCCACCCACGCTGCAGCCATTTCCTTCGCGAAGAAGAAAATCGCTGCAGGTCCGATCAAGTCCGAACGGGTGACCGCCAACTGATGGTTGCGTCTGGGACATAAAGCAACTTGTCGGGCCGCGGTGCACGTGCGATGAACTGCTGTTGTCGCGTACCAATCGTAAGAAAACATCGGGCCGTGGTCTTGCTCCCGAAAACGCCCTCGGTATTGCTTCAGTCTGGCCCCGGCACGGCTGTGTCGATATCCTAGAATGGGTGCCGGACCTGCGCCAACCGGCGTGGGCGGCCAGTGAAAGAGGACTAATTCATGCCGATCAAGACCGTTTTCGAGACCAAAATCGAAAACATTTCCATCCTCGACGAAAAAGGGAAGTTCGATGCCAAACTCGGCAAAGGGCTGATTCCCGACAAGGATGCCGTAAAGCTCTACGAGCACATGTGCATCTGCCGTCATCTCGACGAAGTCGCGTTCAAGCTGCAGCGCTCCGGCCGCATGGGTACCTACCCGCAGAACATGGGTCAGGAAGCGACCTCGCTTGGTGCAGCGTATGCCTTGAACAATGACGACTGGCTCGTGCCGTGCTACCGCGAGAACGCGGGGTTGTTCTGGCGTGGATTGCCGATGGAAATGATTCTGCTGCACTGGATGGGCGATGAACGCGGCAACCAGATTCCGCGCGACCTGCACATCACGCCGCTGGCGATTCCGATCGGCACGCAGATGCTTCACGCCACTGGCCTTGCGTGGGCCAACAAGTATCGCAAGGACAAGGCCATCGCGTGTACGTTCTTCGGCGACGGCGCGACCAGTGAAGGCGACTTCCACGAAGCAGCCAACTTCGCAGCAA
>PWVT01000150.1 GCA_003562195.1 Phycisphaeraceae bacterium
GCTCCTGTTGCGCCGAGGCGAGTCTCGTGCGCGTGATGCCGAACGCCGAGCCAGAGATGCCGAACGGCTCGCGGAGCTTGGATCCATGACCAGCGGACTGGCCCATGAGATCAAAAACCCGCTCTCAACCATCGGCCTGAATGCCCAGTTGCTGCGCGAAGGCATCGTCGATGCGCCTTTGCCTGACGATCAGCGCGAGCGGCTGTTGCGGAGATTGGACTCGTTGGCACGCGAAGTCGAGCGACTTGGCGGGATTCTCACTGACTTTCTCCAATTCGCCGGACGTGTCAAACTTGATCCACAACCCAAAGATCTCTGCCGCATCGTCGATGAACTCAGTGATTTCTTTCATCCGCAATGCGATCAGGCCCGTGTGCGGCTGCGAACACTACTGTTGGACTCACCGCTGACGGTGCGAGTGGATGAAGGACTGTTCAAACAAGCGCTGCTGAACTTGATGATCAATGCAATGCAGGCCATGTCACCAGCAGCCAATGACCCGAACCATATCAGGCCAAGCGAGTTGATTCTCCGAGTCGAATCCGATGATCAGGAGGCCCGCGTGCATGTGATCGATACCGGGCCCGGCATGGATGAGCAGCGTCTGTCGCAGATTTTTCGACCGTACGTCTCGCATCGTTCCGGAGGAACCGGTCTGGGTTTACCAACAGCCCGCCGGATTATTGAGGAACACGGGGGTCGGCTGGTTGCCCACAGCGAACCCGGACGGGGCAGTAATTTTGTGATCCATCTGCCGCATCACTCGGCAAATGATGCACCCGCTTGCGAAATCAGCCAATCAGGGTAGCGTTACGGTATGTTCACTCCCTCGCGGATTGCTGTGCTGGTGTGCTTTGTTGCCTTGCTTGGCATCCCGTTTGTCTTTCGACCCGCCGAGCCACCACCGCCTGCTGATGCGCTGCGGTTGATCATTATTACACCGCACAATGAACAGATTCGCTATGAGTTCGCGCGTGCATTCGATCGTTGGCACTATGAAAACTATGGCGATCGGGTAAACGTGATCTATTCCGTCCCCGGCGGAACCAGCGAGATCCGCCGAATGCTCTTTGCGCAATTCACGGCGGCAACTGAGGCCGGCTATGCTCCAGGCGGCGATGCCGATCTGGTCTTTGGCGGTGGCTCGTATGAACACACTCAACTCAAACGCGGTGTCCGCGTGTCTGTTGGCGGTGAGGAGATTGATGTTCCCATTACCACACCCGTGAAATTTTCGGATAGGTGGCTCGATGAGATGTACGGCGAGAATGTCATTGGTGACACGAGATTGTATGACCCCGAAAAATACTGGTTCGGGACAGCGCTGTCGGGTTTTGGAATTGTGTACAACCGTGATTCACTTGCACAACTCGGACTGGCCGAGCCAATGTACTGGGAAGACCTTTGTGATCCGAAATTGCGAGGTTGGGTGGCGCTTGTCAACCCTGGACAGTCGGGATCAATCACCACCGCATTTGACACGATCTTGCAACGGCGCGGCTGGGAGCAGGGCTGGCGAATACTGCGACGTGCAGCCGCGAACGCGCGATACTTCTCCGCAAGCGCACTCAAACCACCCACCGATGTAAGCCAGGGTCAGGCGGCAATGGGTGTGTGCATTGATTTTTTCGGCCGGTACCAAGCCCAGGCAATTGTGGCTGCTGGTCGGGGTGACCGAGTGGGGTATGTCGATCCTCCCGGCGCGACCACGATCGACCCCGACCCGATCTCCATGTTGCACAACGCACCCAACCCGGAACTGGCGAAGCGATTCATCGAGTTCTGTCTGACGGAAGACGCACAGGCGCTCTGGCAGTTCCGGGCCGATGACGATGCACCGGACGGGTTTGGTCCAGAGCGGTTTGAACTGCGAAGACTTCCAATTCTGCGATCTATGTACGCAACGCATTTTGATCGAATGATCGACCAGGTGAATGCGTTTGAACTGGCTGCCCCGCTGGATGATCCACACCCGGATTTTCGCGCGTTCGTCGCCACGATGTTTGCTGCGTTGGCCATGGATACGCATCAAGACCTTGTTCGAGCTTGGGAAGCCATCGTGACGCATCCGCAATATCCGAAAACCGGAGGCATCATTACCGCTGCGGATATCGATGATCCGGAGCTTCGCCGCATGCTCGAGCAGTTTGATGCGCTACCCGAGATTCCAGGTCCGGATGGAGCGATGTACTCCATGGCTGATCTCGATGATCTTCGCCTTGTGCGAGCGGGATGGCTTCGTGGCGAATGGTCGAATGCGGGGTTATGGCATCGTGAAGCCGCACCTGCCGACGAGATGCGCCGACGTTTCGGACGTTTCTTTCGGAGTCAATATCAGCAGATTGCACAGGCGGCTGGTCGATAACCCTTTCCCGAAAGGATGTTTCCCAGCGCATGTATGACCCTGATCCACAACAGCATTTTGATTATCCACCGCTCACGAAGATCATTGCCACCATTGGGCCTGCATCGTCGTCGGTTGAAGTCATTGGCAAACTGATCGAAGCCGGCGTCGGACTGTTTCGGCTCAATTTCAGTCACGGTGCTCCGGAACATCATGCCCGCGCAGTACAGACCATTCGCGAAGTTGCTGCCGCATTGGGTACAAACACCGGCATCATCGGTGACTTGCAGGGACCAAAGATTCGCGTGGGTACGCTACCGGATGAAGGTGTTCAACTGCCCACTGGCACCGTGGTGCATATCACCCGTGAGGCAGTGTGTGATATCTCGAAATCGCCTTATCTGCTGGGTACGACGTGCCCAGCCATTGTCAGTGACGCACAACCGGGCGAGCGCGTGCTTATCAACGACGGCGCAGTGCGAATGCTGATCGTTGAGTCCAGAGGTGACACGTTGGCCTGCACTGTTACACATGGCGGCTTGGTAACATCGCGCAAGGGAATCAATCTGCCCGATTCGATTCTCAGTATTCAGGCCATGACAGATGCAGACTGGAGATATGTTCAGTGGGCCGTTGAGCATGATGTTGACCTGCTGGCGTTGAGCTTTGTCCGCACTGCGGACGATGTGTCTGAATTGAAATCAGGTATTGCATCCGTCTGCGAACGCGTGGGCCGGTCGAACATGCGCATGCCCGTGATTGCAAAGATCGAATTGCCTCGTGCCGTGGAGAATATTGAGGAGATTCTTGACGCAGCCGACGGGATCATGATCGCCCGTGGCGATCTTGGGGTGGAGATCGACCTGGCTCGCGTTCCTGTCATTCAAAAGCAACTGATGGAGCGCTCCGACCATCATGGCAAGCCGTGCATCGTGGCCACGCAAATGCTTGAATCCATGATCAACTCACCGATTCCCACACGTGCCGAGGCCAGTGACGTCGCGGGGGCAATTTTTGACGGCACGGATGCGGTCATGCTCTCCGGTGAAACGGCTGTCGGACAGTATCCCGTGGTTGCAGTCGAACACATGCGGCGCATTGCCCAGTACACCGAGTATCACCTCGGGAAGTTGCCGCAGCGAACATCCGCACCGCAAAAGCTCATCGAGACACGCTATCGCACGGCTGCGCTGGCGCATGGCGTTTGGACGGTTGCGAAGGATATCGGTGCGAGGTTCGTCGTGGTCTGGTCGCAGCAGGGCGGCGGAGCGCGGTATCTCAGCCAGAATAACTTTCGCATTCCTATCTTCGCAGTGACTTCCAATGAGCGTGCAGCACGGCGAATGCAGTTGCTTCGAGGTGTCACCCCGATCCTGATTTCCGTTCCCGACGGGATCGAACAATTTACCCACCAGATTGATCAGTATCTCATCGGCCATGATCTTGCCGAGGTCGGTGATCTTTGCGTGTTGGTGACCGGCCAGCCCCTTGGCCTGGAGGCCGTGACGAACGCACTTGCGATTCATGCTGTGGGCAGTGCAGATACGGGCATTCCAGCAGAGAGGCACCGCTGAACGTACACTACATTTTCCGTTCAAGCACGCTCATGACCAGCGATGTGGGTCTGGCAAGAATATCCTGATCATCAGCGACAATTGCTACTGCACCACTCACGAGAAGATGGCCTTTACGATGAATGCTGCGATCCTGTCCATTGGGGATGAAGTGATCCTGGGTCAGAGCGTGGATACCAACACTGCGTGGCTGTCATCTCAACTTGCTGAAATAGCCATCAGCCCGATAGAACATCGAACTGTCGTGGATGACCGTGCTGCGATTTCATTGGCGGTGAGGGATTTGGCCATGCGCGCTGATTGCGTCATTCTTACCGGCGGGTTGGGACCGACAGATGACGACCAGACGCGCGATGCACTGTGCGATGTACTCACACCAGACCAGCAGATGGTCAGCGATGAACAGGCCCTGCGCTGGCTTGATGAGTGGTTCGCACGACACGGCCGTCACATGCCGCCTACGAATCTACGCCAGGTCCAGCGGCCTGCAACCATGCGCTGCCTGCCAAACCCGCACGGCACGGCACCAGGATTGGCTGGCCGGTTCGAGCAGTGTCTGATATACGCTTTACCAGGCCCGCCGACGGAAATGAAGCCGATGTTCACCGAGCACGTCCTGCCGGAGTTGCTCCCACAGGCATCCAACGAGGTGCTCCTGACACAATTCGTGCATGCGTTCGGCATCGGCGAATCCGAAGCAGGGTTTCGGCTGGGCGACCTGACAGCACGCAATCGCCATCCACTGATTGGGACCACCGTTAGCGATTCGATCTTGACAGCGCGAATTCGAGCGCACGGTGCACAAGAGGAGGTGACCAAACAGGTGGAAGAGGACGCTCAGCGTGTGGAGCAACGTTGGTGGCCGTATGTGTACGGCCGTGGTGAGATGACCCTTCAACGCGCAGTCGGTGCACTGCTTAAGCAGTGCAAGAAGACACTCACGACAGTGGAATCATGCACAGGCGGCTTGCTGGGCAAGATGCTCGTGGATGTACCTGGCTCCAGCGCGTATTACTTGGGCGGATGGGTTACGTATACCAATGAACTGAAAACCACCTGTATGGCAGTGCCAGGTGAGATGCTCAAGGCGTACGGCGCAGTGTCGGCTGAGGTGGCTGCGGCCATGGCGTCCGGCGGTCTGGCTAATGTCGATGCAGATTATGCGTTGGCAATTTCCGGCATTGCCGGGCCGGGTGGTGGCACGCCTGAAAAACCGGTCGGGACGGTCTTCATCGCCTTGGCGCAGCTCAACGATCAACGGGTCAGTGTTGCATCACGGCGGTTCGTGTTCTTCGGTGACCGCATGCAGGTGCGAGATCGCTCTGCAAAGGCGGCGCTGCAAATCCTGCGTTTCGCATTGCTCGACCTGCCTGAACAACCACCGCTGCTCTGGCAGGTACAACCGAAAGCGGTAAGCGCGAAAGGCACAATATCGTGACCCCGCATGCGGCCTATATTGCGCTGGGGAGCAATCTTGGCGACCGTGAAGCGACGCTTCACTCCGCGCTCGCGCAATTGCAAGAGACACCAAGTGTCAATGTCACCCGGGTGAGCACGATTATCGAAACGCCGCCGATGGGCCAGCCGGGGCAACAGCCGTATCTCAATGCCGCAGCGCAGCTCGAAACGACACTCGCGCCACGTGGGCTTTTGAATCAGTTCCTAAAGATTGAAGCGGCGCACGGCCGCAAGCGCGATGCAGCAGCCCGGTGGGGGCCGCGGGAGTTGGATATCGATCTGCTTCTCTTTGCAGATCGCATCATTGATGAGCCGGGGCTGACCGTCCCGCACCCGCATATGCACGAACGCCTCTTTGTCATGCAACCTCTTATGGAAATCTCACCCGCACTCATGCACCCGATACTCGAACGTGATATTGCAGCCCTGACACGGGATTTGCTGGCTGAGCAAGCTCGTGCTGGTTCATAGACCTCATCACGGCACCTTCGATAGCTATGATTCTGTTCATTCCTCTGGTGCACGCAGCAAATAATGGAGCCAATGCCATGTCACTTATTTCACGAGTAGCGGTCTTGCTGACGGTCTTGATGTGGGTTGCTCCGGCTGCCGGGCAGTTCCATGATGCTGATCCCGAGGCAGCAGCCGCATTTGAACGAATGATTCACGCGTACCGCGAGCGGCCGGCAATGTCAGTGAAGACGAGTGTGACAGTTGAAATCGCCCAAGGCCATGCCGAGGCCCGCAGTTCAACTGTGAACGCTACGTTCACGTTTGGCGATCATCGCAAGGCCGTTGTCCACGTGCGCAACATGACGTGCTATCTCAATGACGGATCGGTCACGGTCGTGAATACTGAGAATGACGATGCGTATTTCACCATGCGCGATGACGGCTCGCCATACTACGCGCTGATGGCCATTTTTCTTGATCTGCCGTTTCCACATCTTGGCATTGCGCTCGGTGAGGTGGATATGGATGACTTGTACATGCAGTTTCATCCCAAGGCGCCGTGGGTTCGCCCAACCAGCGTGACGACTGTGCAACAGGAAGGTGTAACACACGAGGTGCTGCGAATGACAAGTGACTTCGAGACCATCGAGATGCGGATCGATCCTGAAACGCAGCTTATCGAATCCATGTCGCTGACGATCACCGGCGGCCATCTTGTCCAGCCGGGGACGACCATGCGGTATGAGCATACATTCGAGTACGAACTCTACGACGAACCTTTGGATCATGCGCGCTTCGTTTTCGATGCTGGCGAGCGCGAGCGGGTCGACACGCTTATGGCTTTGTTGCCACGACGTGATGGCAGGGGTCAACAGATTCCTGGCGAGCTTGTCGGGAAGCAAGCCCCGCCATTGCTTCTTGCTACACTCGATGGCGATGCAATTGACATCGAAGATCTGCGCGGCCAGGTTGTGGTGATTGATTTCTGGGCGACATGGTGTGGGCCATGCATCGCTGCCCTGCCCGTACTACATGATGTTGACCGATGGGCCGAGGATGAACTTTTGCCGGTAAAGGTCTTCACCGTCAATACATTCGAAATTCCCAACCCGCGTGAATCCACCCCTGATGCTCGACTGGCCCAGGCCCGCGCGTTCTGGGATGAGCATCGCTTTCGACTCCCGGTCGCGATGGATTACACCGATGAGGTTGCAGCGTCGTACGGCGTGGGTGGAATACCGACAACATTCGTCATCCGTTCCGATGGCGTGGTGCATTCCAAACATGTCGGTGCAGGCGCGAGTTACGGCGACGATCTCAAACGAGACATTCAAGACGCCATCGCTGCGCTGGAAGATGGGGGCGAATAAGCCGAATGCACTGAAACGTGTGGCAGGTGGCTCATGTGCCGTACCATACGCGCATGAGCGATCTGCGCCTGTCTGTACTTGAGAGCGGCACCTCTGCTGATGAGTACGCTGCCTTCGCCGCAGAGTTGCAATCACTCTTCGCAGGCGAAGTGCGATTCGGGCGGCACGATCGCCTGTTGTACTCCACTGATGCCAGCATTTACCAGGTCGAGCCGATCGGCGTGGTGGTGCCGCGCAGTGTTGACGACGTTCGGCAAGTGGTGAAATTGTGTCACGAACACGGTGTACCAATCCTGCCGCGAGGCGGGGGAACTGCACTGGCGGGGCAGAGTGTCAACCACGCTGTGATCATCGACTTCTCCGCCCACTGCAACAGCATCACCGAGGTCGATGCTGCACAACGCACCGCAACCGTCGAGCCGGGCGTGGTGCTGGCCCAGTTCAATCAGCACCTTCAGCAGCACGGCCTGCTTTTTGGCCCGGATGTCGCCACGGCAACACACGCGAATATCGGCGGGATGATCGGCAACAACTCGGCCGGTGCCCATTCGATCCTATACGGACGAACGGTCGAAAACCTCCTCGGGTTGCAGGTCATGCTTGCGGATGGTCGCAAGGTAACGCTCAATGAAGGGGCATCCGAGCGGGATGCAACTGTTCACCAACTGACCCAGGCCGTGGCGGACATCGTGCTGCCCATCGCCGAGCAGATTGACCAGACGTATCCCAAGACCCTGCGGCGATGTGGCGGGTACAACCTGGATCTGATTCTCCAGCAGCTTCGCGCATCAAC
>PWVT01000275.1 GCA_003562195.1 Phycisphaeraceae bacterium
CTCGTCATCGAAGACCGCCATGGCATTGATTGTGCCGACGCTCCCGAAACTGTGGAAGAAACCGCCATCGAGGTCCGACCATGAAGTGCCGTCCCACCTGGCGATGGCGTACACGTACTGTCCCTCCGGGCATGGCACACTGCCGATCAGGCACCCGCTGCACGCCTCGCACTTGTTGGCGCAGCAGTCGCCGATGCCGCAACAGAACTCATCGCACCAGCATCCTTCAGGGGCCTGACCACCGCAGATGCCATGGCAACCGCCGGTGGACGAACCCTTGCTTTCGCCGCTGTCGCTTTGCGGGGCAACGATAAATCGGCCGCCAACGAACAAGGCCGGACCGCCCCCGGCACCGTCATCGTACACCGCGAGGGAGCGGACCTCATCGTTGAGGCCGTCGTCTCCGACGGCCGACCACGATGCGCCATCCCATCTGGCGATGTGATTGAAGGACATGTCATTAAAGTGCAGGAAACTCCCCCCGACATAGAGTGCCGGACCCGAGCCGTCATCAAAGACCGCCAACGCATTGACAGCACCGTGCGATGGCCCGTCGCTCAACGCCGACCACGTTGCCCCGTCCCACTTGGCGATGCGCGGCGCGGGGTTCCCGCCAGCGAGCGTGAAAGTGCCACCCGCGTACAAGGCCGGCCCGGATCCGTCATCAAAGACCGCCAACGCGTTGACCGATCCCCACACCCCTTCGCCCAGCGGCGACCATGCCGCACCGTCCCACCGAGCGATGCTGCCGGCATCCACACCGCCTGCGGTCGTGAACTGGCCACCAGCGTAGAGCTTCGGCCCGGTGCCGTCATCGAAGATGGCAAAGGCGTTGACTCGATGATCCATCCCCGGCTGGCCGATGGAGTGGTCCCAATGAACCTCACATTCGTCGGCACTCACCGCACTGCCAAGCAGCAGCACCGCCGCGATGCTCAAGATGTTGACCAGGCACTTCATTTGTGTGTCTCCTCTATCCCCCTCCAAGAGAACGCATCAGCACGAGCACATGCCCCACAACACGCTCCACGATACGTCACGCTGCACGGTTACACAAGGATATTCTCGCCTTGCGCTTCCGTCGGGAGGGGGGTATTCGCCGAGCAGCCAGAACCAAGCGGTGCGCAGCGTCTTGGGGCAGGGCGCGGGGCCGAGGGCCGGGGCAAGACGCTCAATGAAAGCGCGATGATGTTCCATGAGGCCGCAATGTCGATCCTGACCCGACCGGCCGTGCGACCGGGTGGCTTTGTCCGCAAGGACACCGTTAGGCACTTTGGGCCGAGTTCAAGCGTGTCCAGGTGGAACTGTACGGGGCTTCGAATTTCTCAGCAGGTGCAGATATCCACCTCTCACACTTTTCAGATCATCATATTTTGCATCTGGTTCAGTAGGCGGCCAAGTCCAACCACCACTACCGCCGCGGCAAATCCTACAGCGGCCTTAGGTGCAAGGAGGATGAGTGCTGCCGTTGCAAGAATTATCAGTCCGACCATCACCGTTTCGGGTCTAGGCACCAACTCCCCGGGAGAAAAACGAAGTGGACTACGCTTAGGAAGGGGGGCGCTGACGCCGACAGGGACCGGGTGTTGTGGTTCTGGTGGCAAGGGTTTATCGGTTGACACAATCCGCATTCCGAGAGTCCCGGTCATTTGAGAGTTCCCCTTCTTGAACGTTACGACTTGTCTGCTCACTTCAAAAACGCGTCTCAATGGCGTTGACTCCCCTGCCAGGAGAGCCAATTTGAACGTTACATCTTTCCCGTTGTTCGCGCCGTGCAATGTGAAAGAAAGCGTTGGGTTGAAATCCTTTCCAGCGATCTCGACACTGGACTCGCGGTTCAGTGCGCTGAGCATTCCTTGCCAGACTACTTTTCTTGCTGCCGCCTTGACCTTCGCTTCAGTAAGATCGCAATCCAGCACACCGTCCATGGTTGCCTCGACATCTCCGAAAAGACTGACCTCAAGTGTGCTGACATATCCTCGTCGAACACCTGTGACCTTGGGCAGAGCCGCGATGACATTTTCTCGTGAAAAGGACACTTTACAAATCGGGAGGGCCACGGGCAAAGCCGGATTCATTCCTCGTTGCATCAGGACCTTCTCATCGCTCAGTGAATTCGCGCCAAATGGTCGTCGTGGCAACAAGTTGGACTGAAGACCATCAGCCGTACAGTACGCCTTTTTCGGGTTCAGCCCAAGCACATCGAGCAGGTCAGGCGTACTCGCTGTTTTTGATGCCGAGGACGATGAGCCGTTCCGGGGGCTTTGACTGGTGCGGCTGCCGTTTGACATCACCGACAAACGCGGCGGCAACTTCAGGGACTGACCGACAAGGATGCGGTCCCGGTCGAGCAGTCTATTGTGCGCCGCAATGATGGGCCATTGTTGCGCATCGCCGTAGCGCAACTTCGCGATACCTCCCAGTGTTTCGCCTCGTTTAACCACATGCTGAGTTGACATCGCTAAGTTCTCCCATTCAGTTTTCGTGCGCCCATCCTAACGGGGCGACTTTTGACAGAACAAACGTTGATTAGTCAGAACACCCATGGTCTGACGAAGCGGTTTCCGCATCGGTCATGCGAAGCGCGTGAGGTCGGGGGCAATCACTTGCGCAGCTTTGCGAGCCGGCGCAATTCCCACTCACGGCCGGAGCATCCAGTTCCTCATAGGTCGGCGCAAAGAAACCATCCATCCGATGATCGGCCATGGCTGATTCTCCGATTTACTTGCCGACGTGGCTTTCCCATCCCGAACTCCACAAGCTTCAACGATTCACACACGTTGCCATCCCTGTAAGCTTCTAAGCGTACTCCCTACCTCTTATCTTGGCAAGACCCCAGCAGCAAGCTTGGCCCCCCCGGAAACACCGCGTGCGGTAAGCAGGCCCCACGCCCGGACCTCGAAAGTGCCATGAGTTGCGGGGAAACTCGCCGCTGAAGGCGAGGCCGGCACCGCACGCATATATGAGTGGCACGCCCATCGGGGCGATGCCCAATAGATGGCTGGACTAGCCGGCTTCACTCCCACGCCCAACGAGGTCGATTGCCGACTGCGCATCAGGGTATCAGCCGCTCCTGAAAGTCGGACTGCTGATCCGCCGCAGCGTCGAACGCATCGATATACTGATTGAGCCGGCCGCTCTGGTCGTTGTCATCGTGCCAGACGATCCAATCGCCATCAATCTCTCAATCACCCCAGTGATCATGCAGCAGGAGGATGATGCTGCGCATGCTATTGATCATTCTTCGATCGGTGTTTCGCACGGCGGTCAGAAGCCCAGTGTGTTCTCGTCGTCGAAGACCGTGAGGGCGTTGATGATGTGATTCACGCCGGGCTGGCCGATGTCGTTATCCCAGTGCGGGGCGCAACTGCAGGCGGTGATGGGCTGGTCAAGTAGTGTGACAGACGCGATGCCGGTCGCGTAGATCAGACGTTTCATGCATTGTCCTCCCAACTCGCTGTTAGGCCCCGATCATACGACGCTGACGCCACCACCCACGCGATAGTCCTGCACGTGCACCGCTGCCAATGTGTTGATGTTTCGTTCGGGCGGGTGACGCCGCTTTGTTAAGAGATGAAAAAAGCTGCTGTGAGCAAAATCCGCATTGCTGTGGTGAGCGAAGCCGATGATAACCCGCTTTTGCGCGCGGACCATGTCTCACGTTATGGCGTGAATCAGGAGGAATCCTCGCGGAGAAGAGCGTGGGAGATCGGTACGCCCATTGTCAGTTCATCAACAGAAAGGAAACGAAAGATGAAGAGAAAGTTACCTACCCTGGCTGTATGCGGTCTGGTCGGCACGCTCGGCGTTGCCGGCACGGCGTCCGCATCATTTGAGTTCAACGTGGTCGGCGGTCAGACCAGTGTCCTGCTGGATACGGAAACGTTGGCAGCGGCTGCGAATCTGAACCTGTCCGGCGTGTCCGCTGATGTGTTTGCACCTGGCGAACTCGGCGCGGAGAGTGTCGCATTCGGCATCAACCCCACAGATGCCGGCATGCCGACGACCTTCAGCTATGACACCAACCTCCGTAATTTCGGCGGCACCATCGAACACACCGGCTCGGTCTTCTTCAACGATGACACCATTGAAGTCGGCAATTTCAGCATTGCGTTCGACGCTGATCGCGTAAGCGATACGACGAGCGGTTTCTTCGTGGCGAGCACGACAGGGATCGAAGCGATTCTGTTCGATGTCGGTGTGCCGAGTTCACTTACCGCAGATGACAGTGGCCTGATGATTATGGCGGATCTGCTGGTGTCGATGGAGTTTGCGGCGTTCCTGCTGGATATCGAGTTCGCTGAAACGGATCTGACCGGCGCGACCGTCGGCAGCGCCCTGGTGAACGCAGCGATTCCCGCACCCGGCGCGTTGGCGCTGCTGGGCCTGGCCGGTCTTGCCGGTCGCAGCCGTCGCCGACAGTAATTGACTGAGAGACTCTCGATGCAAGATGTGTTCACTACGTGGTGACATGTCATTTTCTCCTTCATGCTTGCATCACAATCATCCCCGGCTGACGCCGGGGATGATTTTTTATGATTCACAGTCCTTGAGCGATGGTGTGCATGATTGACGTATCGGCGTGATGAAGTCAATGGCACCCGGCGTTGCGCGATTGATGTGAATGCAATGAAAACGGGCGACCCACGATGCGGGTCACCCGTTGATTGTGTCATGCGTTAGGGTGTTCAGTCGCGACGACGGCGTGCGCCTGCAAGCCCGGCAAGGCCGAGTAACGCCAATGCGCCAGGTGCCGGCACTGCTACCCATGTTCTGAAGGCGTAGTCGAAGTTCGTAAACTCCCCGAAACCGGGATTGGCGAATACATGCCCAAACTGATACGGGCCTGACGTATCGCCTGCGATGCCGAGCGTGGTATTGCCTGTGAAGTGCAGGTAGTACGTCGTGTCGGCATCAAGCAGGACCCCGCCGCCATCCCAGAACACATCAACCCAGTCTCCCTGCGTCCCAATGGCACTGCCGGACGCGAGCATCGACCCGCCTGCATTGGGCAGTGTGGTCCAAAGTTCGATAACGACCGTGTCAGATGTGCCAACTCCTGCCTGCAGGAGGATTCCTGCTCCGATCGTCGGCATGGTGCTCTGCTGTGTCTGGAACGACTGGGCAAGGTCGGTCTGATTGAACGCTGCCATGTACGTCGGCCCGCTCGGCTGGTTCTGGTCAAGAATCGGACCGGCTGAAGCAATCGGAACCAAAGCAAGCATTCCACCCGCAACGACTGCCATTAACATTCTGGATTTCATCTTTCAGATCTCCTCTTCTTCTTGTCGGCCATGTGGTCTCTCAGGGACGATCCCTGAAGTCCGTAACGCCTTTCTTATCAGAACGTACTGCGGTTTATTGAAGGTGCAAGGTAAACTAGAAAAAAGTTTTTCGAGTTCACTCGCGACACTCGCTCATTCCCGAACTCGCGATGGACTGTGGTGCGTGCTGGGTCAACCATCATCGTGGTCGATCGGGAATCATGCGGCGTTGTCGTGAACGTCATGTAGTGAAGTCATAAGTTCTTTGCTGTCGGTGACGTACGAAGTCTGGGCCAGGAAGAATCTCTTTACATTGTGTTGGCTGATTCAGTACCCACAGCACAGGTAAGTCTCGCGATGACTTGTCTCATCGCTCCAATCTCGATGTTTTTCACCCGGTATCGTCCTCAACACGGAGCTGGGCACCTCCCACATATTTGCCTGGAGAGAAGTGGCGCGCCCCTCACCCGGCCTGCTCCTGTCAGCGGGGTGAGGGATCTGAGCACCGGGCCTGGTCAGCGTGGGCTTCTCACAGGCGGGTTGAAGTGACCACGTGGCTTTGCTTGAACACGTGACGAGTCTACAGTGTGGTGGATCGCCATACGGGGTTTCATCGGTGTGGCGTGTGATGTGGGATGATGAATCCCATTGTTGCGAAACGACTCACTTGGAGGTCTTGTCATGAACCGATTGTCCATGTATATAGCCATCATGGCGTTTGGTGTACTGTTCATGCTGTTGTACGCAGTTGCCTCGACGGTGGCGGATACGCAAGAATCGGTAGTTGCTGCGAGTGATGAACCGTCGCAGACTGATGCGAAGTCGCTTGACGATCGCGTCAACGCACTGGAGCGCCGTGTCACGGAACTGGAACAGCGTTTGAAGCAGTCCAGCATGCGGTTCTATCCGGAGACACAACAGTGGTTCCAGAGTCCAACTGACCGCGTTCCGTTCAGCGGTGAGAAGGTTCCAGAACAATGGGTTCCCTTTCATCATGGCGGGTTGACCTACTACATCATGCCGTTGCATGCTGACGGTCCGAGTGATGCCTCACTGATGTCTGAGTATGCGCAGCCCTTGAACGATGGTGAGCATGATTGAACCATCGGCGTGGTGATGTGAAGGGCACCCGGCGTTGCGAGCGTTGACTGTCGCGAGTGTCACTGCGCGATTGATGTGAATGCGCAATGAAAACGGGCAACCCACGATGTGGGTCGCCCGTTGATTGTGCAATGCGTCACGGCATTCAGGCGCAACGGCGGCGAGTGCCTGCGAGGCCGACAAGCGCGAACAGGGCTGCTGCACCGGGAGCGGGAATGAGCGGCTTCTTGATCAGTGTAATGCTCATCGCGTCGTACAACGTGTTGCCGTTCCACGTGTCCGTCATGTCAACCCAGAAGAACTCAGGTTTGAAGAGAATGAAATCATCGAACATGAACTCGTGGACATAGAAGCCGGGGTCGTTTGATTGGGAGCCGTTGAAGTCCCAGATGTCATAGACATCAACCGCGGCCTCCGCCTCAGCAAAGGAGTATCCGCCAGCCAGTGCGCCGAGATTACGGAAGGTGCCGCCGAACCCAATCGTGAAGCCATCGAGATTCAGCACCATGCCGAGGTCCGACGCCCAGGATGAATCCAGAAATGGGTTGCCATCGGCATCAACCTCATCGTAGTTGAACTCGACCCTGATGCCGACGAGTGCACTGGGGTTCGGCTCGGCGAGAAGTCCGTACCCAGTGACAGGATCATCACCAAACGCTGTCGAATGCGCACCAAAGAACGTATCAGGGCATTTGAGTATCTCGTATTCGAAGATGCCGTCAGCCGAGACAGTGCCCGCAACGACACATATGACGGCCACGGCCGTCAAACCATGAATGGACTTCATTCCGTTTCTCCAATTGTGGTACAAGGCGAGTGAAGCGTTGCGTCATGGATTCGCTTCGGCCCGACGCATCCCGTCGGCGGATATTTTTCGATCGATGGATAATGTAATCCCGGGCTGCGAATTCACAAACGAAAAGTTGCCACAAGCGACACTTAATTACTCCAGTTGGCAAGGAGGATCAGCAGGTCGGCGACATCGACGACGCCATCGCCATCGAGGTCGGCTGGGCAGGAGCCGTCGAGCGGGCATGGTCCCCAGTTGGCAAGGAGGATGAGCAGGTCGGACACATCGACCACGCCATCGCCGTTGAGATCGCCGGGCGTGGGATCGCAGACATCGTGAAAGGTGTTGCCGCCTTCATCAGTCCAATTGTTGCCAGAGATATGATTGGGCGTGTTGTCGCAGAAGTGAACGCTGTTGATGCGCGAATCACTTGATGCAACGACACCGCCGCCAAAGTCCTCTGCGATGTTCGATGAGATTCGAGCGTGGTACACATTGAGGCGACCCTGTGCCCCCCCGCCCCTCTCGGCTGTGTTTCCAACAACATCACAATTGTGAATGACGGTGAACGCCTCATTTTGGTTGAGCCCCAGCACACCGCCACCCAATGGAGACCAGAAGTCCCATTGAGTTGTCGAGTTGTCTTTGATCAGGCAGCGATCGAGGATGACGCGTCCATGATTGTTGACGTTGATGCCGCCGCCTTGCGCTGCGGTATTGTCGAGAAACTCACAATCATAGAAATACACATACGCGGGGTATGAAGATAGGCCGCTGAAGACACCCGCGCCGCCGCCGGCTGCGTTGGCGA
>PWVT01000098.1 GCA_003562195.1 Phycisphaeraceae bacterium
GTTCGGCCGAGGCCCGGCTGGCGATGCGATCATCTTTGGATTGTTCACCTTCGTGCTTCTGATTATTGCGGGAGCTGAAACACACGGGCTACTTCTTTTGCGTCGAGGCACTGGGCCGCGAAGATTGATTTTCACGCACGATGGTGTGGAGGTCATCAAACCGCACCGAGTCACAGGTGTCAGCTCTGCCACATGGGATGATGTAGATCGCATCAAGGTTGAGCCGGCACGGGGCGGCGGAGTGCGTCTCAGCATCTACACTTCCGAAGCTGAGAAAGCCACTATGCGCGTCGTCACTGCCTCCACAAGCTTGACCGAAGCGCAGGTGCAAGCTGCGATAGATCGCTTCCAGGCGAACACGGCTTGACCCTGGGGGGTTGAAGCATCAACTGCGATCTCTACACTGTGAACACTTCGCCGAGGAGACGTGCTTTGGTTACCATCGGACAAGTCTTCGTCGCCATCATTCTCGCAGGCGGCTTGCTGCTGATGAGCGAGTCGATCCGCGAGCACGTTGGTTTTCTGCGTCGCATTTTCCTGCCCGGGTCGATCGTCGCGGGCTTCGTCGCGCTGATTCTCGGGCCGCAGGTACTTGGGTGGCTGGTGAGGCAAGTGGCGGGCGAAGAGGCGTTCCTGGCCGGCGGCGCGTTTCCGGAGTTTGTGTTGGACAGTTGGAGCGCGATGCCGGGCATACTTATCAGCGTGGTCTTCGCAGCGCTGTTTCTGGGCAAACCGATTCCGGGCATCAGGGAAATCTGGCTGAAAGCCGGGCCGCAGGTTGTGTTCGGCCAGACCGTGGCGTGGGGACAGTACGTGGTCGGTCTGCTGCTGGCATTGCTTGTGCTTGCGCCGCTTTTCGGTACGAACCCGATTGCAGGCGCGCTCATTGAGATTGGCTTTGAAGGCGGCCACGGCACTGCGGCGGGCATGGCGCCCGCGTTTGATGCGGTTGGCTTTGAAGAAGGCACGGACCTCGCACTGGCATTGGCGACGGTCGGCATCGTTGCGGGTGTGCTCATTGGCACCGTTATGGTCAACTGGGCAGTGATTCGCGGCCATACCTCCGTCACCGAACCCGGCGAGGTGCATCCTGCATCATTGAAGATCGCCGAGCAGGACGTCGAGATCACCGATCGCGACAAACGTGAGGTCAAGGAATCCAAGCGCATGCAGATCGCTCCGACAGATCCACTGTCGTGGCATCTTGGCATCGTCGGCATGGCGGTGGCGATCGGCTGGGTACTCTTGGAAGGGCTGCGCTGGTTTGAAAGTGTGACGTGGGGCGGCACGCTGTTCAGCTACGTGCCGTTGTTTCCGCTGGCGATGATCGGCGGTGTAATCATTCAGATCGTTTTCGACCGGATGGGTTGGTCGGTCTATCTCAGCCGGCCGCTGATGAACCGCATTTCCGGTTCCGCCTTGGATTTCACCATCGTTGCTGCATTGGCGACGTTGTCACTCAGCGCGATCGGCGCACACTTCGGGCCGTTCATTCTGCTGGCAGTCTTCGGCATCGGCTGGTGCGTGTTTGCGCTTATGTTCATTGCCCCACGTGTAATTCCCTTCAACTGGTTCGAGCGCGGCGCCGGCGACTTTGGCCAGTCCATGGGCGTGACCGTCACTGGCCTGCTGCTGATGCGCATGGCTGACCCTGAAAACAAATCTGGCGCATTAGAAAGCTTTGGCTATAAGCAATTGCTCTTTGAGCCGATCGTCGGCGGGGGGTTGTTCACCGGCATGTCTGTCGCGCTCATTGCTGAGTACGGCCCGGTGGCTATTCTCATCGTCTGCTCGATTCTCATGGTTGGATGGCTGACGTTCGGCCTGCTGTACTTCGGGCCGATGGTGAAAGCCCAGCGGCAGGCGGGGCGGAAATAGCCCGCCTATGCTCTATAGGTGGGAAAGGGAAGGAAAGGATGAGAAGAACTCATGCGTTATGCGATCTCGTTCGCAGCACTCTCGTTTGTCGTCGTTTATGTACCTGTAAATGCCCAGTCGCTGGATGAGCCCGGTCAGTTTGAAGCCGGCTGGCAGCAGGTCTCGGTGATTCGCCCCGACAACACCGCATTCACAGCGTTACTGTTTTACCCGGCTACTGCAGCGGGGGAGAGCACCCCATTTGATGCAAGTGGCGGGCCGTACCCTGCAATCTCCTTCGGCCATGGCTTCTTGCAATCGCCCAACCAGTATCGCTCAACGCTGGAGCATCTGGCGACGTGGGGTTACATCGGAATTGCAACCGAATCGTTCCAGAACCTGTTTCCCAATCATGCAGAGTACGCGGTCGACCTTCGCCTGTGCCTGACCTGGCTGGAACAGCGCAACGAGGATGAACGGTCGTTCCTGTTTGGCGCAGTTGATACAGACCGCTTCGGCCTCTCCGGCCACTCCATGGGTGGCGGGGCAAGCCTACTCGCAGCAGCGGACGATTCGCGCATCAAGGCGGTCGCCAACCTTGCGGCGGCAAACACCAACCCATCAGCGGTCAATGCAGCAGCCAATCTCACCATTCCCGTCAGTCTCATTGCCGGCAGTCAGGACACCATCACCCCGGTGGAGAACCATGGTCAGCTCATGTACGACAACACGCCGGTACCACGTCAACTGCCGGTGATTGCCGGTGGCTTTCACTGCGGCTTTACCGATAATTCTTTCCCGTTCTGCGACAGCGGTTCGATCTCGCGTGCAGCGCAGCTTGCGATTACGCGGCGATTATTGACCAGCTTTTTCAATCTACACCTCAAGGGCGATCAATCGCAGTGGACAAATGTATGGGGGCCCGGTGTAGAAAATGACCCGGATGTTTCCTTCACAATCGATCCACGCATCACACTTACGCTCGGTGACGATGCCATCACTGGTCCGGCAGGTGGCAACGCCAAGGCACAGGCGACTCTCGGCAACACCGGTCCGGCTGAAGCCACCTATGCCCTGTTCGCCGAGACCGACGATGGCCCAGTGGCCATTGCGCCGGGGCTTACGGACGCCATCGCGCCTGGCGAACAGATAACGCTGACACTGCAGATTGCCGTGCCGGAAGGTGGGGGGACGGTCTTGGTGAGTGCTCGCTCTGAGAGCGACAACGCAACTCGGGCATTCAGCACCGTCACGATTGAGCCGAGCCCGCAACAGCCGGGTGATCTCAACGGCGACGGCGTGGTGGATGTGTCTGACCTGCTGATTCTGCTTGGCTCGTGGGGAGACTGCCCGCCAGGAAAGTCCTGCCCGGCTGACCTCAACGGAAGCGGGACCGTCGATGTCTCAGATCTGCTGATTCTTCTCAGCAACTGGGGTTGACATGTGAGCCACATGTGAGGTTTCTCGGCGTACACTCTGCACTCTCAGAGGAGTGTCGCGCCGCGTGGTCAAAGTCCGTCAACATCTTGGAAAGTACCGCATCGAAAAGCGCCTCGCCGAGGGCGGTTTTGCCACGGTCTTCAAAGCGCATGACACCATCGAGGGGATCCCGGTCGCGCTGAAAATTCCCCACGGCCACATGGTGACCAAGGAGACGCTTGAAGACTTCCGCCGCGAAGTGCGCGTGAACGCCAAGTTGGATCACCCCAACATTCTGCCCATCAAGAACGCGGGCTTCATCGGCGAGCACTTCGTCATTGTCTATCCGTTGGGAGATGGCACGCTTGGCGACCGGCTGAAAAAACGTGTCGCTATGCGCACCGCGATGTCCTATACCGAGCAAATGCTCGAAGCGCTGGCCTTCGCCCACGCCAAACGTGTCATGCACCTAGACGTCAAGCCAGACAACTTCATTATGTTCGGTAAGACCAAACTGCGACTGGCTGATTTCGGTATCGCCAAGGTCGCGCATAAGACGGTGCAGGCATCTGGCGCGGGGACGGTGGGATATATCGCGCCGGAACAGGCGATGGGGCGGCCGTCGTTGCGGTCTGACATCTTCGCCATGGGATTGATTCTCTACCGCATGTTCTCCGGCCAGTTGCCTGAGTGGCCGTTTGACTGGCCGGCATCGGGACACGAGCGCCTGAAGCGCACGCTGCATCCGCAGTTCATCGCGTTGATCCGCCGAGCGATGTCGGTTGATGCCAAGGAGCGTTACGCCGATGCCGGTGCGATGCTGTCTGCGTTTCGTCGGATCAAATCCCGCGCAGTGCGCAGCAGCGCGCGAACACCCGCAGCAACACGCCGCGCAACCGGGCGAAACTGGAAGACCATCCGCATTCGCGAGTTTCTTCGGCGCTATCGCACAGTGCTGGATGTGCGGTGCAGTTGCGACAATTGCGGCGAGCCCGTTGCGGAGTCGATGCAGGCCTGTCCGTGGTGCGGCATCAAACGCGACAAGCACCGCGATGTCACCAAATACCCCGCACGATGCAAACGCTGCAAGCGTGGTGTCAAACTGGACTGGAAATACTGTCCGTGGTGTTATGGCGGCGCGATCGGGCCGAAATCATCGCGGTCATACACCGATAAACGGTATGTCGCGCGGTGCCCGAATGCTTCGTGTGAGCGACGTTCGATCATGCCGTTCATGCGGTATTGTCCATGGTGCCGAGTTAAGATCAGACGGAAGTGGCCGATTCCAGAACCGGCCGGGAACCATGAACATGAAACCAAGCGTTGTCGCAGTTGCGGCAACGGTGTGCTGAGTGAGTTCTGGGATTACTGCCCCTGGTGTGGCAAGAGTGTGTGACCTGCGATCGTCAACTGTGAAGAGCGAACCCAACCATGCTGAGCCATTGTTCTTCATGCGGAGTGATATGGACGCAGGGGTTGTCACACCGTTCGGCAATGGCAGTGCCGGCGTGTTTTCAACGCGATGCCCCGGCAAGGAATCTGATAACGAAGATGTCGCAGCACTGATTCCATTCGATGCGCATCGTGCAGTGCTCGCGATCGCTGACGGCATGGGCGGCATGCCCGGCGGTGCGCTGGCTGCGAGTCTTGCGGTGCAGGCGCTGCACGAATCGATTGAAACAGCAAGGGCCAGCGACGGCTCACTGCGCGATGCGATTCTCAACGGCTTTGAAGCAGCCAATCAATCGGTCACCAGCATCGGCACCGGGGCGGCAACGACGCTCACCGTCGTCGGCATTCAGGATGACACGCTTCGGCCGTATCACGCGGGTGATTCATTGATTCTGCTCGTCGGCCAGCGCGGCAAAATCAAACTCCAGACCGTCTCTCACTCGCCGATCGGGTATGCCGTGGAGTCCGGCCTGCTTGATCAGCGCGATGCGATGCACCATGAGGATCGGCACATTGTTTCCAACATGGTCGGCTCAACGGAAATGCGCATCGAGATCGGCCCGATCCTGAACATGAGCCCGCGCGATACGCTCGTGATCGCCAGTGACGGTCTGTTTGACAACCTGCACACCAATGAGATTGTTGACATCGCTCGCAAAGGGCCGCTTCAGCGCGTGGTTGACACGCTCGCATCCACCAGCCGCAGGCGCATGCTCGAACCAAAGGAAGGCCAGCCGAGCAAGCCGGATGATCTTACGTTTCTGGCGTGGCGGCGAAACGTTACTCCAGCGGCAACTGGCTCGCCATCTCCATAAACGCATCGTAGTTGGCCTGCACCTGGTGCATGGAGTCGCCGCAGAATTTCTCAAGAAACGCGCGGGCGATCTCAAACGCAACGACATTCTCCATGACAACACTTGCTGCGGAGACGGCACAAATGTCCGAGCGTTCATAATCGCTGTGCTGGGCTTCTTTCGTGTTGAGGTCGATGCTGGGCAGGCCGCGCAGCAGGGTGCTGATGGGTTTCATCGTGCCGCTGACGACGATCGGCATGCCGTTGGTCATGCCGCCTTCCAAACCGCCTGCGTTGTTGCTTGAGCGCACGAAACCAAGATTGGCAGCATCGCGCTGGTGTTCATCAAACGCAATCGGGTCATGCACCTGCGAGCCGGGGCGAAACGCGCACGCCCGGCCGAGGCCGATCTCCACCGCTTTGAACGCCTGAATCCCCATCACCGCGCCGGCAATGCGCGCATCGAGCTTCTCATGCCAATTCACACACGAGCCAATGCCGGGCACGCAGCCGAAGATATGCGCTTCCACAATGCCGCCCACGGTGTCCTTATCCACTTTCGCCTGGCGGATGTGCGCGATCATGGTCTCGCTCGCATCAGCATCAGGGCAGTACACCTCGGATGCTTCACGGGCCTCGATGAGTTGCTCAAGGTTACTTTCATCTGGTTGAACATCAGTCGTTGCATCGAGAATGCTGCGCACGAAGCCAAATGCTTCAATGCCGAAATCGCGCAGCAGGCAGCGGGCCAGCGCCCCGGCTGCGGTGCGGGCGGCTGTCTCTCGCGCGCTGGCGCGTTCGAGTGTTTCGCGACAGTCGGTGGTCAGCCATTTGATCGAACCGGCAAGATCAGCATGGCCCGGCCGAGGTCGATGCACGGGCGGCGTTTTTTCCAGATCGTCCAGCCGCGAGTCTTTGTTGGGAATCTGCATGACGATCGGCGCGCCGGTGGTGTGGCCTCGCCGCACACCGGCAAGAAACGTCACCGCGTCAGACTCAATGCGCTGCCGCCCGCCCCGGCCGTAGCCGCCCTGGCGGCGTGTGAGTTCCGCGTTGATGAAATCGATATCGATTTCCAGCCCGGCAGGCATGCCGTTGATCAGTGTCGTCAATGCCGGCCCGTGCGATTCGCCAGCGGTGTGATAGGTGAGCGTCATGCAGACATGGTACCGCGATCGCTGTTGAGCGAGCGCGCTCGCCCACTCCCTCTCCCTGCCCTGGGGAGAGGGCCGGGGTGAGGGCCGTTGCGTGTGAGTTTTCTGGTTGGCACGACGCACAAGGACGCCTCAGCCCCTCACCCCAACCCCTCTCCCCCGGGCTGGGAGAGGGGCTTTGCGCGCCCTTCGACCATGCCTTCACTCCGCCTCCGGCAGTTCGTACACCGCGAGGATGAGTTGGCCGCCGTCGATGAAGAAAACGTTGACATCGCGTGGCCCGGGGCCGGTGGTGATTTGCTTCGGTCTGCGATCCCTGACGAACAACGGACCGACGAGATGATACTCCCATGCGCCTTTCGCAATGCTCCCAGCTACGGTCTTCGCACTTTCCCTCAGCACAGCACGAGAGACGAGCGATGATTGATCACCAATGAGCAGAGGCGTTACGATTACCCAGCTACCGTAGCCCATCTTTCTCGCATTGGAAACGAGATCGTCATGACCTGCAATCAACAGTTCGATCGCGATTGCGTAGGAATGCCGCGGATCAATTTGCCGCAGAACCGTCATTGTTTCAATATCTATCACGAGGCATTCAAGGTCACAAACGGCTGCAAGTAATCCGTCGCCGGAAAGGGCGTAAAACGCCCAGGACCGTTCCTCACCTTCGGGCAAACTGAGATGGCTGGCAAGGTCTATCACAGATGCAGCGATTCCGGTCCTGAAGTCGTGATGCATGACCTTGTCGTCGGCGACAATAAACCATCCGTCTCCGACATCGTTGGGAAGAAATGGATGCGAGGCTATCCATACATCGTCTTGCGAATACACCGTCAGGTCGTTGCCGTCCGCGCCCAAATTTCTGCCCTCGTACACCACCTGCACGTCGTCACTACAGAACGGCAATGCAAATGATTCTGACCCGCTCGGTCCATACTTGGTGACTCGACAGCGATCAGTATCAATTTCCCAGAACGATTCGGAGCCCACAAATCTGCCCCACACTCGCATTTCAGAATCCAAATCAAGGTCTTCCCCGTCGTACGGGCAATCGGGGCATTGCACCACGACACTGCGTGATGTGACGCCGCTTTCAACATCCAAAGTGATTCGCGACCAGCGCTCGCCGCCGTGTCGCTGGTACCACAAATGCCCCCGTGAACTGAGTATCCCCGAATACCCGATCGAATCCCGATGCACCGCCCAATGCCATTGCACTTTTTCA
>PWVT01000140.1 GCA_003562195.1 Phycisphaeraceae bacterium
AAGCCGATGGAAACAGTTCCGCAGAACTACATCCCCAACACTGATCAACTGGATGCAGATGGCGTCGCATGGGACTGCGACACCACGGAACTGCCTGAAGATTACGAGCAGCCCATCCCGTACTCAAACGCCGGACGTTACATCATTTTCGATGAACCGGAAGCGCGCAGTGTGATTCTTGTCGTGCAGATCGCCAACCCGTTCGACGTGCCGATCGATCTGTGGGAATACCGCATCAAGGCGTTTGGTAATGATGACTTGATCCTTCAGGATGTCATTCCTGCGGATCTTCGCTGGTTGTACCCTGCCACGAACGAACAGCCCCGCACCGTGACGTTCTACGCCATGCGCGATCAGATCGAAGTCGGCGGCGTCATTGACGAACTGGCTGAACAGTGGCGACAATTTCTCGATATCGACCTGATCGACAGCGGCCTGCAAGTGGCTGTGGCTGGAGACAACGAAAAACTCGCGCCCGGGTCAATGGTCGTGAATGTTTCGGGCTTCTGGAACGTCGAAGAACGAAGCAGCTATGACTGCGAGGATGACGGGAGCGGGACTGAATGTTGGTCAAACGATGAGCTGACGCCCGGCGGGATCGAACTTAGCCGCATGATGGACGATGGCACCGGAACCCCACAGCGCATTGTGATTGATCGCTTTGCAAGCACCGAATCCAGCGCAACACATGTCTTCAATTCAGCCGTGCAACAGATGGGTTCGTATCGGCCACGTCCTCGCGCCAGTTATGAGTTGGAACTGTGCACGGAGCCGCCGATCATCGATGATTCGGGTGATGATGATGACAACGGCGGTTCCACAGAAGGTGAATTTCCGGCGTACACCGTCGAGAACACGACCGATCACTGGATTCAATGGGTCCGCGCCACCCGCGCATGGGGTGTGGATGTCAACGGCAACGGTCTGTACGAACGGCATGAAAGCAACCCGCGCTTCGTGTTCGGCGATCTCGCCGTCGTGGTGCCAACGAGTGCTGGTACACCTGACAGCAGCCGGTTTGATGGCCCTCGCCACTCCGAGACAGGCGTGCCGGTTGAGATCGACGAAGAACGAGTACTTATGGGTGCCAATGTGTACGACTTCAGCTCGCCGCCAAACGGCGTCAACCCACCGCCCGCAGTTCCTGATCCGTGGTTCACTCGCAAGTACTATGCTGCGGACGGCCGCCTGATGGATCAAGATCCCCAAGGCGGTACAGTGGATCGTCCTGCACGCAAGCCGACGTTCTTCGACATGAACTTCTTCGCCGATCCCGCCAGTGAGAACGGTACGGAGTACTTCCGTAGTTACCCGGACAAGGGGTGGTACGGTCAATTCTCGCTCGAACGTGAAGATGCGGTCAATTACGATCCGGATTTTGATGAGTTCAACATTACCGGCGTTGGCGGTGCACAACGAGCGGTCGGCGTTACTGGCCGTGTCAATGGAGTCGATGACTTTACCGTCCTCGATGCAAACACCGACAACCTTACTCCAGCAGAACCACTGATGAACTGGACTGGCCCGCCAGTGCAGATGTTCCGTCATCCGTTTTCGATGCAGATGACGCTGAAGAACAAGATCTTCCCCGCAGAGTTCGATCAATTCCCCAGCGGATGGACTCCGGATGACATCGACTTCCTTACGCGCAATCGTGATTTTGAGCAGATTGGTGAAGTGCTGAACGTCTGGCTGTTCGGTCACGAAATCAACCGACAAAGCACCGGCGACCCGTTTGAAACGGTGACCACCTTTGCAGAGTTCATGAGCGCCTCAAGAGCTGTATTCACCGGCCTGCCGCGCACGTTTACTGATCTCGGTGCATTCCAGCAATGGCAACTCAATGGCGAGGCCGCACGTGTCAACCGCCTGCATATGAAGCCGCAGCGAGCGGTGGGCGGCTCCATCGACGGCGTGGGCATGTTGGTCAATCGCCCGACATTGCCGGACAACCCTACTGAAGCACAATTACTGCGCTACTACGGCGATCCGCGCCATAGCTGGCCAGCCGTGCCTGCCGGTGCACGCGTGTTGGACCTGTTCGTCTGCGACGGCCCGGGTCGATGGCCCTATGACGAGCTGTTCGGCACAGTTCCACCGCTTGAACCGTTGGATTTCATCGACGCGTTGCGGTTCTATAACGCCAATGCATTCAACGGCCGCATGACACCGGGGTTGATCAACATCAATACTGCCACGCCTGAAGTGATGCGGGCATTGCCGCACATGACGCGCATCGTCGGTGAGTGGCCGAACACGGTGTATCCATTCGTCGAGTGGCCGTTCCCGCGTATCACTGATGCCATTGTGCGGTATCGTGATCGTATCGGTGCGCCGATCTGGGATCTATCGATCGGTCTGCCCGAGGATATTGGGCCGGCTTACGCTCATCGCGGGCGCACGCAGGATTTCTTTGCATACCCCACGACTAGTGATAACGAGAACAACAAACTCGTGCCGGGCATGCGCGGCGATCGGGGCTTTGCATCACTCGGTGAATTGTCACTACTGACACAGTCCGGCCGCTCGAGCAAGAGCCCGCCATCGGGCGACATCAGCGATGCGGATCGATTCCTGTATGTGGATATGGGCGGTCAGCCGGGCGATGCGTTTCTGGAGATCGACTGGAACAGCAGTTGGCGGATGGACTATGCCGCCATGCCCGACCGTGAACAGTACCGGTTCAGCTTCCCTGACTACTTCGAGCCAGGGGCAACAGAGAATCCCTACGTCTTCCTGTTCGCAGGCGAACCGGATTTTGAACCATCGGGCTTCCCGGCGATCGACAGGACATCATGGTCGGCCCGCATCAGCACATCGACTTCGGTCTTGTACGACCCGGACGAAAGCGAATCCACGTACGAACAAGGCATGATGCCTGATGCCACGGCTGAGGATCTCCACGAAGCCAACCTGCTGCTGGCGGGAATCTCCAATCTCGTGACCACGCGCAGCGATACGTTCGTTGTGCACTTCCGCGTGCGTAGCTTCCGACAGAACCCGGTGACCGGCGTGTGGGACGCCACGGACCCGGAACACATCGTGGATGACACGCGCTATGTCATGCTCGTGGACCGCTCGAATGTAAATTCGCCATCGGACAAGCCAAGAATTCTTTTCCTGGAGAAACTGGCGAAGTAGTCGCACCACGCTTCGCGCCCGCGCCGGAACCAAGCGTTTAACCCGATACAACTTAGTCGCGCCCCGTCACGCTCATCCGCTGAAGGGGCGCGGCTGTTGTTTTGAGCAGTGCTGTTGTGACAACAACGCCTACGAATGCACCGCACCGTAGCGGCGGTTTCGACGGGCGTAATCACGAATCGCATCGTGCAAGTGTGAAACCTGAAAATCAGGCCAGTACACATCTGTCACATGGATTTCCGCGTAGCTGATCTGCCAGAGAAGGTAGTTGGACACGCGCATCTCACCCGCAGTGCGAATCAAGAGATCCGGATCAGGCAGGTTCGCAGTGTAGAGATGGTCACTCACCGCCTGTTCATCAATCTCGTCGAGCGTGAGCGTTCCAGATTGGACCTTCTCAGCGATGTTGCGGCAGGCATCGGTGATCTCTGCTCGCGAACTGTAGTTCAACGCCAGCGCCAATGTCAGGCCGGTGCAGTGACTGGATGCTTTGATTGTTTCATCAAGCTGCTCCAGCACGGATGCAGGCAGTCCTTCGCGCCGACCGAGTTGTACGAAGCGCACGTTGTTGTCAATGAGTTCCTGTCGCTGCTTGATGAGATACTCAATGCACAGCTCCATCAGCGCGTTGACTTCATCAGCCGGGCGTTTCCAGTTCTCCAGCGAGAACGAATAGAGCGTCAGCGTATTGATGCCAAGTCGGCCACACTCCACGAGCGTATCGCGCACGGCTCTCGCCCCCGCTCTATGGCCGGCGGTACGCGGTAAGTCTCGTTGCTGGGCCCACCGGCCGTTGCCGTCCATGATGATGGCAATATGCTGAGGCCTGCGTTCGGCAGGCACCTCGAGTGTGGGCAATGATTCAGTGAATTTGGATGAAGTTTGCGTCACGGAGTCAATTCTTCCTGCAACAGTCGGCACGGTCGGGCACGGGATCGTATCCGAAACCACCGAACGGGTGGCAACGCAGAATTCTCCGCACCGTCAGCCATGATCCTCGCAGCGCACCGTGTGCTTTTAACGCTTCAATCGAATAGTGCGAACACGTCGGCTGGTATCGGCAATGGCCACCCATGAATGAAGCAAGCGTGATCTGATAGAGGCGCACCATCGCAATGAGAGGCCGCGCCGTGAGCGTCACCCGCCGGGCTGTGGCGGGGGCCGTTTCACGGCGTCGTTCCTGACATGGCGTTTGTTCCATATCCCTTCCAATCGTCGGGCTGCCTCCAAGAGCAGCGCCTTGTACTCACACAGTGCCTTTGGCTCATGCGCCCGCACACTGACGACAAGATCATAGGCAGTGGGAAGCTCATGCTGAACAAGGCGAAACGCTTCGCGCAGCAGTCTCTTGTTCCAATTCCGGACCACAGCATTTCCGACGCGGCGAGATACGGCCAGCCCCAGTCGAGGGTGGTCGAGATCGTTGGGACGGCCGCGAACCAGTAGTGGTCCGACATGCACGCTGACGTTCGCGTCGTACACCGCCTGGAACTGTTGTGGCGAGGTGATCCGCCGGTTACGGGGAAAGCTGTAGTCGTCAGCGTTCATGGTCAATCCCGACTCAACGCTGTCTGGTACCGCGCCAGCAGTGCTGAGCGGGTCATCACACCGACCATCGTCGTACTGTTGTATTCATCGGCAACCGGCAGACTTTGAGTGTCATGGCGGGAGAACAGGTCCAGCACGACATCCAGTGTGTCATCACGGTTGATCGCAGGCAGGTCATTACGGGTCAGTTCATTCACCTGCAGCAGTGGAATGGCTTCCCGATACACCAGCGCTTCACGGAGATCATCGCTGGTGACCAGGCCGGTGTATGCGTTATCATCATCCACCACCACAAAGTCAGTCACGGAGTGTTGTTCACTGAGTTCCAGCAGCCGTTGAGCTGATTCATCCTGGTTGATGGTCACTGCGGGCATCAGTTTCACATCGCGTACGGTCAGGCGTCGCAGGAGTGTCAGGTCGCTCAATGAGCCGACACGTACGCCCATGCGAGTGAGTGTGAGCGTGTACACACTATCTCGGAAGGCCAGGCGCGCGACGATTGTGCTGATGACCGCTGCGAACATCAGCGGGAGGATGATTTCGTAACTGCGAGTAATCTCGTAGACCATGAGGATGGCGGTGAGTGGGGCGTGGGTGGTCGCAGCGACCATGGCGGCCATGCCAACAAGTGCATAGTGGGCCGGGCTGGCCGCGGGGAACCATCCAAGTGAGTTCACCATCAGCCCAAACGCGCCGCCAAAGGAAGCGCCCATGAGCAGTGACGGGGCAAAGAGGCCGCCTGCGCCGCCCGATCCGAGCGTGATGCATGTTGCCACGGCTTTGATGAGTCCCAGCGTGAGAATCAACAGCAGGAATGTCCCGGCCATGCGAAGCTCGCCATCAGCGTAATAGTAACTCGGGTCGAGCAGTCGCTCGATGACGGGATAGCCGTTGCCGTAGAACGGTGGGACGGTGTACTCGTTGCCCATGAAGAGCAGGAATGCCAGGCCGATGAGACCGAGGATCGCTCCGCCGATGGCCGGCCGGATTATCGGGTGGACGTTCAGACGCTGAAAGCGTCCATCGCTGAAATCCAGCATGCGAATGAAGATCGCAGCGGCCAGGCCACACATCACACCGAGGACGAGATAGTTGGGGATCTCAAGTGCGCGAAACGCTTGAATGTGAAAGTCATCCGGTGTGGGAAAGATCGCGCCAGTGCCGAGAATTGCCTGCGTCGCTACGGCCGAGATGACTGCTGCAATGACGATGGGCGTGAAGGTGCGCAGCGAGAAGTCACGCAGCAGAATTTCCATCACGAAGAAGATGCCTGCGAAAGGTGCATTGAACACTGATGCGATGCCTGCGGCCGCGCCGCAACCAAGCAGGGTTGCCGTGCTTTGTGGGTTGACGCGCAGCAACTTGGCGAAGTTTGAGCCGATGACCGAGCCGATGGTGACAATTGGCCCTTCCGCACCTGCTGAGCCGCCCGAGCCGATGGTAAGTGTTGAGGCAATCCACTTTCTGACGCCATGCCGCAGACGCATGACTGACTTTTTCCGATGCACTGCATACATGACCGAGGTCACACCGGAACCACCGGCGTCGCTGCGCAGCAGGTGCATCACCACTCCCGCGAGAAGGCCACCGATGACTGGTGCCACCGGTACGAGCCAGAGCAACGTACCCGCAGAGAACTGCGAAGAGAGTTCCTCAAGCCAATGCAGCGGGAGGATGAAGCCAATGGATGCAGCTGACATGGCGAGCCCGATAACACCAGCAACAAGAATGAGGTACCAATCTCGCTCGAAGCCAAGTCGTGAGCTGGCGCGGCGAAGTAATCTGGTTACTCGAGTGGGCATGGTGAACGACACGGTGAGCCAAGGCAGAACGCGAGGCGGGCGGATGCAACGGAAAGTCAACCACGGAGGGCAGATGGTTCGATGAAGGGCAAGTGTATCGGCCCGATGCTGCGGCTCAAGCGACAGAATACTGACCCTGACGGTAGGCGATTGGCCGAAGGTCTGATACAATGCTCGATTCGTTCCCGCGTACCCATATTGACGATCGGCCAGACCGACGATTCTGCGAGTTTGCCTTATGACTACACAATCTGTCAATCCCATGTTGGACCTCTCAACCATTCACCGCAACTTGCCCGCCGCCGGTCTGATTGAATTGGCCATCAAGCGTGGTGAGGGCGTTCTTGCTGCCAATGGCGCACTTGTATGTGATACGGGCGAACGCACCGGCCGAAGCCCGAACGACAAGTATCTTGAAGACACTCCACTCGTTCACGATTCGATCAATTGGGGCAAGGTCAACCAGCCGATCACGCCGGAGAACTTCGCGGCTATTGAATCGGCCGCAATGGCGCACCTGGCCCAGTGCGAAGATCTGTTTCGCTTTGATGGTTACGCAGGCGCGGATCCGTCCTACCGATTGAAAGTTTCCGTCATTACCGAGGAGGCGTGGCACAACTTGTTCGCCAAGACGTTGTTCATCAACGCCGAAGCGGATGAACTGGATGGGTTCGAACCAGATTGGACGATCATCAACGCCTGTAATCTCAAGCTAGACAATCCGGAAGAGTATGGCGTGAAGTCGCCGCTTGCGATTATCCAATCGCTTGAACAGCGCAAGGTGATTATCGTGGGCACGCGGTATGCGGGGGAGATCAAGAAGTCGATCTTCTACGCCATGAACTACGACCTTCCCGAGATGGGTGTCTTTCCGATGCACTGCTCGGCGAATGTAGCCAAGGATGATCCCAGCAATGTTGCGTTGTTCTTCGGCCTGTCTGGCACGGGGAAGACGACGCTTTCGGCCGATCCAAACCGTGCGTTGATCGGTGATGATGAACACGGCTGGTCGGACAAAGGCGTGTTCAACATCGAAGGCGGCTGCTATGCCAAGTGCATCAATCTGTCACCTGAAACAGAGCCGGAGATCTACGATGCCATCCGGTTCGGCTCGCTGCTTGAGAACGTTGTCCTCAATGAGCGCACGCGTGTGCCCGATTTTGACTCATCGCAGAAGACCGAAAACACACGGGTGACGTACCCGGTGAGTTTCATCGAGAACGCGGTGATGCCGTCTGTCGGCGATCATCCCAAGAACGTCATTTTCCTGACCGCTGACGCGTTCGGCGTGCTACCGCCGGTGAGCAAGCTCACGCGAGAGCAGGCGATGTATTACTTCATTAACGGCTATACCTCCAAACTCGCTGGCACAGAGGCCGGCGTGACCGAGC
>PWVT01000044.1 GCA_003562195.1 Phycisphaeraceae bacterium
CGGTGGACACCATCGGCTCACGCAGCAGCACGGTGTGCTTGCGCTGCTCGAAACGGGCGGTGAGATCGTCAATCTTCTCAATGCGCCCATCAAGCTGCTCCAGCATCTCAGTCAGCGAGTCATCATCGCCAGCCACGGCCACACCGACCGCAAGCAGCAGCACGACCACAAGCATCGCCCGGCACCCATTCATGACTTTCCTCCCTCACCGGCTGCGACCACGAGTGTGCCTCTGGCAACAATCTCACCATCCACTTCCGCGCGAACCTCACACTGGCACAACCCCCCCAGCGCGCGCGTGACAGTCGCGTGAAGCACGACGTCCGCCGGCGGGGGCACCGCAGCAAGAAAGCGCAGGTCGATCTGGGCGAGTCGACCCTCGACCGGCACAGTGGATTCATCAGCAGCGAGGCCGACGACGCCAGCGAGCTGAGCCAGCGCTTCGCCAATCAACACGCCCGGCACCAGCGGCCGTTGCGGGAAGTGACCTTTGAGAAAGTCCTCCTCGCCGGTGACGACCCAGACCGCCCTGCCGCTTTCACCGGCGTTGAACTGTTCCAGCCGGGAGATGAATCGAAACGGCGGTTGGTGCGGCAGGCGCGCAAGGATGTCGGGTTGAACCTCGACCATGCAGCTTATTCCCGCGCCTTGTCGATGTATGCAGCCAGCGTGCCGACGGTTTCAAAGGCATCGCGGCCGACTTCTTCATTGGGGATCTTGATGCCGAAGCACTTCTCGATGCTGGTGACGAGCAGCAGGATATCGAGCGAATCGAGGTCGTGATCGCCTTCCATAAGGGGCATGTTCTCGTCAATGACCGCATCCGGGCCGAGTTTGAGGTCTACACGCAAGATCCCAGCCAGGGTTTCCAGCGTGCTTTGTTGCTCATCAGACGTATTCACGTTCGCCATAGAGACGCATGGTAATGTATTGGCCAAACCCGTCGCAACCGTAATTCTCAGTGAGCAAGCGGGCGGCCCTCAAGGGGTCAAAACTCAGCCGCGCGGCAGAAATGCCAGCCATATCATGAGAGCGACACCAGCGATTGCTGCAAGCGTCAGGAAGAGACGCTTTCCAGTCCACACATCGCGAGACTCAAGCATTTCGTCGAATTCATCCTGTTCGGCAATGATGTCCTCAAGCACGTCGAGCAATTCTCGATGGTAAGCTTCCGGGACTTCAATGATGACCATGGCTGGATGCTCTGAGAACTCGCTCAGCGTAATTGGATCACCATCAGGCGTGGTACACCGGACATCGAATTCCATTGACGCAATGGACGTGACAACAGCTACCACTTCACGCGGGTCGCTGGATCGATGCAATTCCCTCCATGCAGTCGAATCTGTCATTACCCAAAGTGTAGTGCAGCAATTCGATTTCGATACATTCCAATCGACCTAATTCGCCACGATGTTGATGATCTTGCCGGGTACCACGATCACCTTCCGAACAGTTTTACCTTCGAGAAGCTGGGCAATTTTCTCATCTGCCAGTGCCACTTCTTCCATCTGCTTTTGGTCAGCATCGGCCGCAATGGTGATTTTGCCGCGCACTTTGCCAAGAATCTGCACCGGAATCTCAATCTCATCATCACGCAGCATGGCGGGGTCAACGGTTGGCCAAGAGGCCAATGAGACGGATTGTTCATGACCCAGCTTTGACCACAGTTCCTCCGCCATGTGCGGTGCAAACGGTGAGAGAAGGACGGCAAAGCGTTCAAGTTGGTCTCGTGTCACCCCACCTGAACTCGTTGCGGCATTGACGAATTCTATCATCGAGGCAATCGCGGTATTTAGGGCGATACGCTCGATATCCTCACCCACCTTCGCGATCGTACGATGCAGTTGCTTCTCAATTGCGTTGTCAGCAGTGTCGCGCAGTTGAAGCTTGCCCGTAGTCTCATCAACCGCCAGTCTCCACGCACGCTGAAGGAAACGGAATGGCCCAGCGATGTCGCGCGGATTCCATGGCTTGGTTGCCTCAAGTGGCCCCATGTACATCTCGTACAAGCGGAACGTATCTGCGCCATACTCCGAAATGACATCATCCGGATTGATCACGTTCTTCAGCGACTTGCTCATCTTTGCAATCACCTGTGTCACTGGTTCACCGCTGACGTTCTCGATGTGCCCGCCATTCTCATCGTGAGAAACTTCATCAATTGGCACCAGTGACTTATCACGGCGTTGATAGGCAAAACTGGTGATCATGCCTTGGTGAAACAGCTTGGCGAACGGCTCGGGTGTCGTGACTTCACCAAGGTCATAGAGAATTTTGTGCCAGAACCGGGCATACAGCAGGTGCAACACAGCGTGCTCGGCCCCGCCGATGTACAGGTCAACCCCAGCAGTGCCGGCACTCGTTTCGCCCATCCAATACTGTTCTGCTTCTCGCGAGACAAAACGGACATCGTTGTGTGGATCGCAGTAACGCAGGTAATACCAGCACGAGCCGGCCCAACCGGGCATAGTGTTGGTTTCACGTTTGACTGGCGTATCCGGCGGGAGCAGGGCGGTCGAAACACCAGCTTCGCCAGCGGTCGTGTTCACCCAATCGGTTGCCTTGCCAAGAAGCGGAAGCGGATCTTCCGATTCAATCGGCTGATAGTCCTCCATGTCCGGAAGCACCACAGGGAGATGAGAATCTTCAATTGGATAGTGATTGCCGGCTTCATCGAAAACGACCGGGAACGGTTCACCCCAGTACCGTTGTCGAGAGAAGAGCCAGTCGCGCAGGCGGTAGTTGACCTTGCGCTGACCGAGATTGGAATGTTCGATCCAATCAATGATGCGAATCTTCGCCTCCGCCGTAGGCATGCCGTCAAGCGAAACCTCGCCATTCGAGGAATTGACGGCCACGCCGGCATCTTCGAACGGCTCGTCTACTGACAATGCTGCACCTTGTGCAGGAGCGACAACTTGCACGATTGGGAGATTGAAGGCCTTAGCGAATTCAAAGTCGCGAGCGTCGTGGCCGGGCACTGCCATGATCGCGCCGTGGCCGTATCCCATCAACACATAGTCCGCAACCCAGATGGGAATCTGCTTTTGCGTGGCAGGATTGATGGCGTAAAAGCCGGTCGGTACGCCGGTCTTTTCCTTGGTGTCGGCCTGGCGATCAACATCCGATTTGTTTCGTGACGCCTCGACGTAGGCGCGAACGGATTGTGGATCGGTGTCCTCTGACGGGGCAGCTAGCATCTCAGCAACAAGCGGATGCTCAGGTGCCAGCACCATGTACGTCGCGCCGAAGATGGTGTCGGGCCGGGTGCTGTACACGCGGATTGTGGTGCCAGCTTGGAAGTTCGAGGCAACGGAGCCGGTGATTTCAAAGTCAATCTCGGCTCCCTCGCTTCGGCCAATCCATGCAGTCTGCATCACACGTGTTGATTCGGGCCAATCGACAATGTGCAGATCTTCCAGTAAACGTTCGGCATACTCAGTGATGCGAAACATCCACTGTTTGAGTGGGCGGCGATACACAGGGTGACCGCCACGTTCGCTTCGGCCATCAATCACTTCTTCGTTTGCGAGCACTGTTCCCAGCTTCGGACACCAGTTGACAGTCTGCTCAGCGAGATAGGCCAAGCGATGATCATCAATGACATCGCGTTTCTCCTGATCTGTCAATGACTGCCACTGGGCTGCAGAGATGCCAGCCGCCGCTTTGCCTTGGTCAAGCGTTTCGGCCAGTTCGGAAATTGGACGGGCTTTCTTCAGATCTGGGTCGTACCACGATGTGTAGGCCTTGAGCCAGATCCATTGCGTCCACTTGTAGTAGTCCGGGTCAATGGTCGCAAACTCGCGTGACCAGTCATAACTGAAGCCGAAGCGCTTGAGCTGGCGCCGGAAGTTGTCGATCGCCTTGCGCGTGGTTTCCGCAGGATGAACCCCGGTTGCGATGGCGTACTGCTCCGCAGGAAGGCCGAACGCATCCCAGCCCATTGGGTGCAGCACGTTGTGCCCGGTGTGCCGCTTGTACCGGCTGATGATGTCTGTGGCGGTGTAGCCCTCCGGATGCCCGACGTGCAGGCCCGCTCCGGATGGATACGGGAACATATCCATGCAGAAGAACTTTGGCCGGGTCGCGTCAAAGGCCTCATCTCCCGGGTTGGGTGTGTGGAACAAATCGTCCTCACTCCATTGCTTTTGCCAGCGCAGTTCGATGGCATTGGCCAGCGCTGCGGTGTAGCGATGCGGATGTTCAGTGGCTGCCGAATCTGTCCCAGCAGAGGCCTTTGATGCATGTGTGGATCCGTTCATGATCTGCAACGGTATCGACTTGCAGCGGTTTCGGGCAAGCGGACGGCCGAAAGTCAATCCCCCTTCTGTTTGATACGCACGCGTTATCATGCCGATAACACTGTTGTGACTACTGAACTGCAATCCATCCTGAAGCTCGAGGTCCCGCTGAGTGTTCAGATCGCGACCAGGCGAATGAGCATGCGAGAAGTCGCAAATATCTCACCCGGCTCCATCATCGAGCTTCCCAAACTCGCCACTGACGAACTGGAAATCGTTGTTTCGAACCGTCAAATCGGCGTGGGTACAGCAGTCAAGGTCGGGGAAAATTTTGGAGTTCGCGTCAGCTACATCGGCAATCTCAAAGATCGAATCAACGCCCTTGGCGGCAAACAGACCTCCAATGTTTCTCCCACTTCCGAATCTGCCCAAGCCGCCGCGAACGCAACCCCAGCAGAAAGCGCCCCAACGGATTCGCCCGATACTACAGCCGAGCAGTAGCCGGACGGTGTAACTCCAGTCCACATTGCATCGCCACCGTGCGTAGCATAGACGCAGCGTCAGGATCTCTACCATGCCTCGAAACATTCCCGTCGGCAACGGTGAACTGCTCGTTACGTTCGACGACTTTTCTCAGATTCGCGACATCTATTATCCCCGTGTCGGAATGCCCAACCATACTCAAGGGCATGCCCAGCGATTTGGGGTTTGGGTCGATGGTAGTTTTGCGTGGAGCGATGACTCCACTTGGGAGCGTGAGCTTCGTTACAAGCCCGACACCATGGTCACCGAGGTGACGCTCCGTCATAAGCAACTCGGGATCGAACTGCAATGCAACGATGCCGTGGACTACCACAGCCCGGTGTATTTCCGCCGTATCATTGTCACTGATTTGCTTGATAAGCAGCGCGATGTGCGGGTGTTCTTTCACCACGACATATCAGTCAATGGCTCACCGGTCGGTGACACGGTCAACTACGATCCCGACCTTGCTGGGCTTGTTCACTATAAAGACGATACATACTTTCTCATCAATGGCTGTGATGAGCGCAAGTGCGGAATCGACCACTGGGCCACTGGTACGAAGCGCATTGGTGGGGCCGAGGGTACCTGGCGTGATGCAGAGGATGGTCAACTGACTCGTAATGCGATTGCGCAGGGGTCAGTCGATTCGACTGTCGGCTTCAATCTGCACATTCCCGCGAAGGGGTCAAGCTATGTGGTGTATTGGATTGCAGTTGGCCCGACCCACGAAGCGATTGTCGAGCTGAATACGAAGATCCTCACCAAGACCGCTCAGCGGATGATGGACCGGTCAGAGGCGTACTGGCGACTGTGGGCATGTAAGGAGCCGATTCAATTTGACCCCCTGCCAGAGCCGCTACGCGACCTGTTTGTGCGTAGCCAGTTGATCCTCCGGACGCAGATTGATAATGGCGGTGCCATTATCGCCGCCAATGACACAGACATTACCCACTTTGCTGGCGACACATACTCATACATGTGGCCTCGCGATGGTGCGCTCGTGGCACACGCGCTCGTGCTTGCTGGCCACGGCGAACTCAGCCGCGCCTTCTTCCGTTTCTGCGCGAATGTCATCAGCGAAAAGGGCTATTTTCTTCACAAATACAACCCATCAGGGACACTGGCCTCGAGCTGGCACCCGTGGATGATCGACGGCAAGCCCGTCTTGCCCATTCAGCAAGATGAGACTGCACTGGTGCTTTGGGCATTGCGACAACATTTCCGTGTTTTTCGTGATGTTGAGTTCATCAAGCCCCTATACACGCCATTGGTGATCAATCCCGCACGCTGGATGCTGGAACATCGCGATCACAACGGCTTGCCCAAGCCAAGTTGGGATCTATGGGAAGAACGACGCGGAATACACACGTTCACGACCGCTGCGACGATCGGAGCATTGCTGGCTGCTGCCGACTTCGCCACTGACATGGGGGCACTGGATCATGCTGCTGAGTTCACCGAAGGTGCCGAGCGCATGCGTGGGGCAATGCTCAGACACTTGTGGGTCAACGAGCAGCAGCGTTTTGCCCGCATGGCCACACCACTGGATGATGGGACCTATCGGCTTGATATGACCCCTGATGCGGCCAACTTTGGACTGTTCGCCTTTGGTGCCCTGCGACCCGACGACCCAATGGTGATGGCGGAGATGCAGGCCATTCGTGACACACTCTGGATCAAGTCACCCATCGGCGGTATTGCACGATATCGTCGCGATTACTATCACCAAGTCGAACGGTCAGACATCGACAACATTCCCGGCAATCCATGGGTGATATGTACGCTCTGGATGGCGATGCACAAGATCGCGATCGCGTCCAATGTCGAGGAACTCAACGAATCACTCGAATACCTGCAGTGGACGCGCGACAGGGCAGCAGTCTCCGGTGTGCTGGCTGAACAGTTTCACCCTTACTCCGGAGATCCAATCTCCGTAAGCCCGCTGACATGGTCACATGCCACGGTGATGACTGTCGTCATGCAATACCTCCTCAAGCATGCAGAACTGACCGGCACACGGTCTGGCATTCCTGCGGAATTGGCGACGTAAGCCCACGCCCAGAACATTTGAGGCAATCGTTGATTGCCTCAAAACTCCACCAGCTTCATGTCCGGCTCGACCTCTTCGCCGTCGGCGGGAACATGGACATCCGTAACGAATTCACTCAAACCATGCTCCTCCGCCATCATGCGGCGGGTGTTGGCAGCATTGAAACTCTGCGGCGATGAGCCGGAGAACTCGCCGAGCAAATCCAGCGCGATCTGCGATTCGCTCTTGCAGTAATCCAGCGGTGTAATGGCGCGCTCGAATGCCTGCAAACGGTTGTTCGCATTCTCGAAGGTGCCCGCCTTTTCCGCCCACGATGCGCCCGGGATCACCACATCGGCACGCTCGCTCAGCGTCGTCTGCAAGGTGTCGATCAACGCGATGAATCGGCGATAGCCCAGTGCATCAACGAACTGCGGCGTGACCCATGTGCTTGGGTAATTGCCTGTCAGCACCAGCGTGTCAATGCTGGAATCATCCGTCAGGGCCTTGGTGAATCCGTCGAAATCCAGCACGTCACCGCTGCTGAGTTTCTCAAGCACCCGGCGGACGCCGCGAGCATTGGGGGCTTTCTCCGCATAGAGCTTGAAGCCGTCCTTGAAGGTCTTGTCCTCGCCGGCAAACGGTATGGGGCCGATCGCAAAGATGGCCTCAGGATCATGCTGCATCACATACGTCGCCAACAGGTACGCATCCTCGCAGCTCAGCATGGGGCTGATCATGACGGCTGTTCGCTTGGCGCGGGTGAGGCGTTCGTTGAGCTTTTCATACGCAGCGCGATACGCAAGCGGGGCTTCGACCGAGTCAAACGGTTCCTCGCCGCGAATGTGCGGCAGTGCCAGACGCTTTTCATCATGCACGAACTTCCAGCCGTAGCGCACTTCATCGGTGATCCAGTAGCGGTTCACATCCAGATTCGC
>PWVT01000109.1 GCA_003562195.1 Phycisphaeraceae bacterium
GACCGACGCCTGGCCCCTCATCGCTCAAGAGTCGAGCGACGACAGTGCTTTCCGCATCCATGGTAAGTATCCCGTTGACGCTCGTCATCGTGAGATTAGCGACAATAGGCTCTTCGAGCGGCAGGATATCCGCATCCGCTTCGGCAGTGCGCAGTCGCCCGCCCTGCAATATGACATCTCCGCCCACTGTTCCGTTGCCGCCAAGTGAAGCGCCATCGAAGAATTCGAGCGGGCCATCGGGAGTGACACCGGGCGTCTGGCCGCCATCGAGCAGATAGACTGCGAATTCGTTGCTAAAACGGACGAAGCCGTTGAAAACTCGGAATAAGCCGCGGTTGATCACTCGAGTGCCGTTTATGACGAGCGGATCAAGCCCCTCACTGTCAGGGTCGGCAAAGATGAACAGGTTGCCTTCGTTGATGATGATGCCGCCGAGAGCAGCGAAGCCGCTCCCGCTGCGAATCGGAGCGTTGGTGAGGAAATTCAGCGTCGCGCCGGGCAGATTGTGCAGCGTGGACTGGTTGGCGCCGTTGCCCAAAGCACCGAGGCGGAACTCGCTCGTGTAGGCAAGGCTCCCTTCGCCGTGATTGAACAGCACCGCGTTGGTTTCCAATTGAAGGAGCGCGGTCGAGATGTCAAATCCGTCGAGCGCGTGGATGTGGAGGTTGTTCCGAAACCGAACCTGATTGCCTTCCGTGATAAACGAGCCGTGAACGGTAAAGGTCGGGTTCATGCCCCGAGGCGGCGTGCCGCTCTGGCCGAGGAGCTGCGCGGCGTTGGCGATGTAGAGCGAGCCGGTCGAAGCGTTAGCGCCGTGCTGAAACACGATTTGGCTGGCGGGAAGCGGCTCCGTCAGCCCGTCGAAGTTGTAGCCGTCACCTTCGAACGTATGCGCGCCGGTGCCGCTGAACGCCACCACGCCGGTGCCGACGAGTTCCGCATCTTCGGTGTGATCGGAGCGGACCTGGAAGTGAAGAAGTCCATCATCGAGCACTTCGAAGCGGCCGGTGTGGGGGAAGCCGCCTTGCGATTGGAACGCGAGCGACGGGCCGGAGTCCTCTGGCTGGGTGTTGCCGACGATGAACGTGCCGTGGTTGACCACGCGCATTGAGCCAAACAGCGAAGTTCCGGAACCGGTCCGGCGGAAGGTTCCGCCTTCTTCGATGATGAGGAACGGTGGTTGGGAGACCACGCTGCCGGTGAAGCCGGCAGCGGAGGAGAGTTCCAACTCTGCGGTGCCGGTCACGATGATCTCGGCGTTCGGATTGATGCCAATCGAGCCGCTGATCCACTCGCCCTGCCCCATAAGGACGACCGTGGTGCCTGCGCCGAGCGTGCGGCTAGGGCCATCCATGAGGAGATCACCAGCTTGCAGCAGACCGCCGCCAGAGAGCGTGCCGGACTCGAAGTGGAATGTCTCTGCTTCGAGTTCATCAAGCACGTTTAGCGACGCATCAGACAATGTGAGGGTGTTGACAATGGTCAGTTCGGGGACGATCACCGTCACGCCTGGCGTGTCGATGGTGGCGTTGTCGTCCGTACCGGGCACGACGCCACAATCCCAGTTAGCTTCATTGTTCCAGAGACCATCATTCCCGAAGCCGGTCCATGTGCAATGTGCAGCATGGGTGTTGGCTACTGTGATACCCAAGCTCATGATTATCGTGAAGAACAAAGTGTACAACAGATTCATAGTGTCGTCCTTCAATTGTCAAACTTACCTCGTGCGTGCGTTTCCAAACGATGACCCCCACTCCGAAAGACGGTAGAAGCCCCGCCGCGCAACGGTATGAAACAGATTTTTTGATTTCTTTTTTGCAATCAAGCGTTGCGCTACGCTTTCGTGGCGACTCTCAAGATATGTGACTAGAAATGTCACTGTATTTTGGTGTTTAGCCCGCACGTCAGCGCCGATACAATCGTGCTATGGCGGACATGCTGAACCTTTCCGATGAGGTAGTTGAGCAGGCGGCGGCGGGCAATGAGAACGCAGTAGATGCGATCATGCAGCATGTTTCGCCACAGGTCTATCGCATGGCAACGGTGCGGCTCAGCCCACAGCCGCACCAATGGCATGCCATCGATGAAATCGTGCAAGAATCGATGATTGCGATTTTGAAGGCCCTGCCGGAACTGAAGATTCGTACTGTTGCCGGTTTCCGCGGCTACCTCTCGCGCATCGTAGATAACAAAGTCATTGATTGCATTCGACGGGAGAACAAGCCGGGCCAGCGTACCGGTTCGCTCAAGTCACTCAACTCCACCGTGGCCAACATTTCAAGTCATGGGCAGTTCGGCCAGTTCTTGTCTGCCAGCGGCATTGGGCCAAGGACTGCACTTGAGGAACATGAGCACATGCAGCACATGCTTGAACAGTTTGCCATGCTGAAGGAGGAGCATCGCCAAGTCATCACCTTTGCCATGTTCGACCAACTCAAGACCGCAGAAATCGCTGAACGCATGGAAATCTCACGTCCAGCAGCATCGATGCTATTGATTCGTGCTCTCAATGCACTTCGCAAACGCATGGACACAACTGAGGACCAAGGGGAACAGGGCGATGCATGGTGATGAATCGAGTTTGCCCGATGAAGTCGATCAGGCCTTAGAAGCACTGTGGCACGGTGACAGTGGCAAGATGGATCACCTCATTGGAACAATCGACGGTACTGATTCGACCATTGGTCGTATAGTTCGAGCTGCGGCGCAACTGTCCGGCACCGCAGAACAATTCGATTTGCCGCGTGACATCGATGATTTCACCATAGAAGGTGAAATCGGCCGTGGTGGCATGGGTGTAGTGCTCCGAGCACGACAGAAACATCCAGATCGGGTCGTTGCGATCAAACTCATACGGCCGGGGAAACTGACAACTGCCCACCAACGACGATTTCGTTACGAAGCCGATATCCTTGCCTCCCTTACCCATCCGGGCATCGCATCGATCTACCAAGCAGGGCTGTACAACATTAATGGGAAGTCTCAGCCATACATCGTTATGGAGATGATCGACGGGCAACCGTTGACAGACTATGCAACCCACCATCGGCTCACCACGCGCGATCGAATCTCACTCTTTCTTCATGCCTGTGATGCGGTTCACTATGCCCATCAGCGCGGTGTGATTCATCGGGATTTAAAGCCAGAGAACATCCTCGTTGCAGCAGGGCACAGTGATGATGCTCCTGTCGTTAAGCTTCTGGATTTCGGTGTTGCAAGTTCACGTGCGGATATATCGCAAACAGATCAACCGCATACCGCTGACAGCTCGTTTATCGGGACCATGCTCTACATGAGCCCTGAGCAGGTTGATGGCGATCCTGTCGACGTGAGTAGTGATGTGTATTCGCTGGGAGTGCTGTTATACGAGTTGCTGCTTGATCGACTGCCCTACGACGTTGAAGGTCAATCGCCTGCTCACATCATCGATGCAATTCGCACGCAAGGTCCTGTCTTTACAAATCCGTGTCACTTGCCTCGCGATCTGGAATTGATCATCCGCGCGGCGATGACAAAGGACAAACAGGGGCGATATCCGTCGGCACACGCACTGGCTGCTGATTTACGCCGATATCTCGGGCACGAGCCGATTGTCGCCCGACCGCCGAGTGCTACTTATCAGATTGCGAAATTTACTCGCCGTAATCCTCTTCTTGTCGGCAGTACTGCCGCATTGGCACTGACATTGCTCAGTGCGGTCGTGATCATTTCGATGCTGCTGGTACAGACCTCCGCGGCCCGTGAAGCGGAAGCCGAACAGCGATTCGTGGCTGAGCAGGAAACAGCCAAGCAACAAGCAGTTGTACGATTCCTGCAGGACACACTGGCCGCGGCTGATCCCGTTCAAGGCACGGGTGATCCCGATGTCACGTTGCGCGAGGTGCTCGACCGTGCCGCAGCAGCACTTGTAAATGGACACGATTGGGCTGATCCGGCGATCCAAGCAACCCTTTACGACACGATTGGCGAAGTGTACGTGGCTTTGAATCTGCTCGATGAAGGCGAATCGATGTACCTCGCCGCTCAAGAGATCCGACAGACGATATTCGACCACGATCATCCCGACCACGCGACGAGTGTGCATCAGCTCGGAACGATTCACCTGCGGCGTGGGGAGAATGATCTCGCCTATGAAATGCTCGATCGGGCATTGCGAATGCGCGAGATGCACTTCGGGCAGGTCAGTGAACAGTACGCGACGACGTTAAACAATTTATCTATCGTGATGACCAACCGTGGTGATTTTCAGCAAGCGCACCAGATGCAACAGCGTACACTTGATATTCGGCGCGAGGCGCTTGCCGCCGATGACCCGCTGATCGGGCAAGCGATGAATAACGTTGGCGTAACGCTGTATCGTCTCGGCCGATATGCAGAGGCCAAGGAAAAGCTTGAGCGAACACTCGCCTTCCAGACTCGACTCCATGGCAATAATCATCCGGCGATTGCACAAACGCTTGCCAACCTTGCGCTGATTTACCAATTGCTTGAGCTGTATGACGCGGCGGAAGATGCTGGGAGGCGCAGCGTCGCTCTCTATCGCGACGCCTATGGCGAGGAACACCCAGCACTGGCTCCGGCCATTCGAAACCTCGCAACATTGATGTTCTATCTCAAAGAGTATGAATCGGCAATCGAGTGGTTTGAGCAAGCGCTGGAGATCCAGGAAAATGCGCTTGGTAGTTCACACCAGGCCACAATCCAAACTCGCAATGATATAGCTGTGCTGTTGTCACTTCTGGAGCATTGGGACGAGGCAGAAGCGACGATGCGAGAAGTACTCGACTTACGGCTGGGGTCCCTTCACGACGATCACCCGCACGTGGCCAATAGCCACGCAACGCTCGGTCGGCTGCTGTTTCAGCGAGACCAGTATGATGAAGCTGAGAAGCACCTGCGCCGTGCCTATGACATGCGTGTCGTGAGTCTTGGTTACGGCCATCCGAGAACGATCAGCACTACAACAATGCTTGCAGATCTGTTTCTGGCTACGGACCAAGTCGCCGATGCCGAGGAGATACTCCTGGCAGCGGCTGCTTCGATCGCAGATAGTGCAACGCCAGTCAATGCCGCCCGGAGTGTTTTCGATGCCCTGATCGAGTTGTACGAACAGAGCGATCGTCCAGAGCATGCTGCACGCTATGTCACCAAGCGTGACGATCTCGCCGAGCCATGATGGAGTCCAACTTTCCTCGCTGCGAACGAATATGTTGTGCATTTGCTGGGTACTCTTGAACATCACTGATGACAGAACAGTGTTGCAATAGGCGGCTTTCGATTAGACATTCAGTATGCGCGTGATGGCGTCGATACTGCTGTTGGCGATACGCACGATTTTCTCGGGCTTGGTCGATCCGCTCTCAATGGTCACATCGCGCGGTTTAACCCCAAAGGCCTTCGCGAGGGTTGTGCAAATTGCCATGTTCGCCTTGCCACCTTCGGGTGCGGCACGAACGCGCACTTTCAACCAATCGCCTACTGGTCCGGCCAGTTCATCGCGCGATGCGCTTGGGACGGCCTTCACCCAGAGCAGTACATCGGAGCAATCTCGTTTCATACGAATCGTGACCATGTGAATCGGTAATCCAATCGTCGTGCGTGTTGCCAGTACAATATTGCTATGTCACTTACCAGGACAATCCTGCTTGCTGATCACCAACGTCCGGGCGTCCCGGAAATCCTGGATCAGCTTCGCGGGTCACTGCGCGAACACGTTGAGATCGTGCAGGAACTGACCGCTGACGATACCCCCCTCCCGCGAGACCTTAACGCGCACTGCGCCATTGTTGTCGGCGGGGACGGCACGCTTATTAGTCAAGCTCGACGGATCGTTGAGCTTGACATACCACTGATCGGAGTGAACATTGGCCGGCTGGGTTTTCTTGCCGAGTTTGACCCGCAGAGTCTTGCTGAGCACGCCACAGTGGTGTTCGGCAACAATCCGCCGGTCCAACAGTACGGCGTTCTGATGACCGAGGTTTGCGATGAACAGGGTGCTGTAACGCATCGCGCACCTGCGATCAACGACGGCGTGATTACTGCCGGCGAACCGCATCGTATGATCGAACTGTCACTCTCCATCGACGGTGAAAAAGGGCCGACACTTAATGGTGATGGGATGATCGTCGCGACACCCGTCGGATCCACCGCCTACAACGTCTCCGCTGGAGGTCCCATTGTGCATCCAATGGTTGATGCATTGACAATCACACCTTTGGCGGCACACAGTCTGGCATTTCGCCCGATAGTCGTCGACGCTTCCTGTAAAATTCGCGCGACGATCGTGCGAGGCAATCCAGGAACTGCACTGGTCACCGACGGCCAAGTTGCATCGCCATTAGGTACCGGACAGAGCGTGCTGTTCCAAGTGAATCAGAAGAAGGCCAAACTCATCATCAACCCTTCTGAGACATACTGGCGAATTCTGCAGGATAAACTCCGCTGGGCTGCCCCACCGACATATCGTGATTGACACGCACGGTCGCGAAGCTACATGCACCGCTACACTGTCATCAACCCATGATTGATCTCAAACAACTTCGTGCTGATCCGGACCGCTTCATCAAGGGCGCCAACGCCAAGAAGATTGCTGTGGATATCGGTCGTCTATTGGAACTGGACCAACAGCGCCGACAACTGATGGCCGAGCAAGAGTCCCGCCGAGCAGACCAAAATCGAATCAGCCGGGAAATCGGTCCCCAACTTGGCAAGCTCAAGAGCCAACTCAAATCGCTCAAGGGCGAAGAGAAAAGTCGCCTTGAGGCACAGATCCGTGAACTTGAAGCCAAGCCGATTGCCATCAAGGCAGAGTTACATGATTTCGATCAACGAATCGCCAACATTGAGCCAGAGTGGCGTGAACTCTGGCTGGCTGTGCCTCAGCCACCGGACACTGATGTTCCTCTGGGCGAGTCGGCAGATGACAATGTGCAGCTTCGCGTTTGGAATCCTGACTGGTTTGATACCAGCAAATCCTTTGCAGAGAATAAGGGCTTCACGCCAAAAACGCATCTGGAATTGGTAGACAAGAATAATCTCGTAAGTTTTGAACGGGGAGTGAAAATTGCTGGTACGCGTCAATATGTCCTAACCGGCGATGGCATGCGGCTGCATCAGGCAATTCTCCGCTATGCCTTCGAGACGATCATCAATGAGCACGGTTTTGAACCAATGTCCGTTCCCGTCATCGTGCGCGAAGAGTGCATGGTCGGCACCGGATTCTTCCCAGCTGGACGCGACCAAGCGTACCACATCGAAGAATCTCGTCGAGGTGCGGGGCATGACCTGTTTCTGACCGGCACTGGTGAAGTGGGACTCATGGGAATGCATCAAGACGAGATTCTCGATGCATCGCAACTACCGCTCAAGTACGCCACGGTGTGATCATGCTTCCGACGTGAAGCGGGTGCAGCCGGCCGTGATACTGCCGGTTTGTTCCGCATCCATCAGTTCGACAAAGTTGAGCAGGTCGTAATTTGCAAAGCGGACGAAGCGGAAAGCCGCCGGTGGCACGAGAAGATGATCAGCATCGTGGAGCAACTGTTGCAATCGCTCGAATTGCCGTATCGTCTCCTTCAATGCTGCTCGGCTGACCTTGGCCCAAAAAACGCGGACATGATTGACATTGAATGTTGGATGCCCGGACGTGGCGAAATAGATGGCGATGGCGTGACCGGCGGGGCGTGGGCAGAGACACATTCTGCATCACGATTGTATGACTATCAAACTCGCCGATTGAATATGCGGTATGAAGATGAAAGTGGTAAGAAAGTGTTCTGTCATTCACTCAACAACACCGTTATCGCTTCTCCGCGAATTCTGATACCAATTCTGGAAATGTATCAAAACGAGGACGGTTCTGTCACAGTGCCGAAAGTGTTACGACCGTACATCAACGATCGCGAACGCATCGGAGAACCTGCTCGAGTCAGTGTTTGACGGGTGCTTTGGACGGCCGGGACCGAAGCCATCGAGTGCTGATGTCTGCAGGTTGCAACTTGGGGTCTGAACAGGCGATTGCTGAGGCAATAAGCCCCATAAACATCGGCTGTGGTGTAAGCGGTCGACTGGTCAGTTCCGGGTGAAACTGCGCGCCGATGAAGTAGGGATGCGTCCGCTGCGAAAGCTCAAGCACCTGCATGATGGGGTGCTCGGGGTGACGGCCGGAGAACACCAGTCCGGCTTCGGCGAGCTTTTCAATGTACGCCGGTTCAACTTCATAACGATGCCGGAAGCGTTCGCGGATCGAGCGACGTCCGTTGTACAGGTACGCCGCGAGCGAGTCTGCGTCGATGAGCACTTCCTGAGCACCGAGTCGCATGGTCCCGCCGAGGCCCTCGATGAGCTTTTGTTCCGGCAGTTCGGAAATGACGGGGTTTTTGCAGTCCGCGACAAATTCGGTGGAGTTGGCGTCCTTGAGGCCGAGCATGTTGCGGGCGTATTCGATCACCGCGACCTGGAAGCCAAGGCAGATGCCGAGGTACGGGATGCCGTGCTCACGGACGTACTGCACACAGGCGACCTTGCCTTCCACACCGCGTTCACCAAACCCGCCGGGAACGATAACGCCGTGGATTTTTCGGTCACCTTCTCCGCCGAGGTACTCGCCGACATTGCGTGTGTTGACATCGGAGGTGTCGAGCCACTGGATATTGACGGTGGCAGACAGATGCGTGCAGGAGTGTTCGATGGCTTTATCAACCGAGGCGTAGGCATCGCGCAGGGCAGCGTACTTGCCGAGCACAGCAATGTTGATGTTGTGCATTCGTGGACTGATGATGCGCGTGGAGAATTCGTTCCAGTGCTGGCGTGCACGATCTTCATGAGCGAAGTTGACGCTGTTGTGCAGATCGAGGAGGGAAAGCACTTCACGATCAAGACCCTCGGTGCGCATGGCTTCGGGAATGGTGTAGATCGAATCGCGATCGTGCATTGAGAACACGCGGTTCATCGGGACGTTGGAGAACATCGCGATTTTCTGCAGCACGGTCCCCGTCACGGGGTTACTGGCGCGGCAGGCAAGAATCTGCGGCTGAATGCCCGCTTCCATGAGCCGCTTGATACCGAGCTGAGCTGCTTTTGATTTCTGCTCGCCAAGAATTTCAGGTTCAAGGATGTAGGTAAGCGCGACGAAGCAGACGGAGTTGGGGCCTTCTTCGAAGGCAAGCTCACGAAGGGCTTCGATGTAAAAACCGTTTTCATAGTCGCCGACTGTTCCGCCGACTTCAATGAAGACAACGTCGGCGGGCGTGGTGGAGCTCCCATCGGAGGCGCCGCCGGTCATGGCAAGTTCGCGCAGGCGATACTTCACCTCGCCGGTGACGTGCGGGATCATCTGCACATCGCGGCCGAGGTATGCGCCGCGTCGTTCGCGTTCGAGAATTTCCGTGTAGATCTGGCCGGAGGTGGCAAAATTCTTGCGTGAGAGGTTCTGATCGAGCATGCGCTCATAGGTGCCGAGGTCCATATCGCACTCGGTCCCGTCGTCGAGCACGAACACCTCGCCGTGGCGATAGGGGTTGAGTGTGCCGGAGTCGATGTTGAGATAGCCCTCAAGTTTGATGGGGGCGATGGACAGGCCCTTGTCCTTGAGAAGCTTGGCGAGCGAAGAGCTGAAGATGCCTTTGCCCAGGCCTGACATGACCGTCCCGAGCACAACGACGTACTTATGGCGTCCGCGCTGATAGCCCTTGGGCATCGGCGAGAAGAACTCGGTGGATTCTGTCGGGTCGGACTTGCCGAACTGGCTGAGAAACGAGGTGGACGACGGTTGCTCACCTGCGTTTGACGGGCGTGGTCGTGGCGATTGGGGCATCACCAATCTTACCATGTCGTCGCGCCGGGTGGAAGCGCCTGACGATATGAGGAATCACACGTCTGGGTTGATCACCAGTTTGAAATACGAAGACATGCTGAAGGCAAGATCAACCACCGACGTTGGCATTGATGGTAACCCGCTCGGGTTCATCGTACCCTTCAAACACTACCGTTATCGTGGCAGTACGCGGGCCGATGTTGCTTTGACTGTTGAATGATCCGTCGATTGTGACCGAGCGACCGGGACGAATGACGGTGCCCGCCATATCCACTGTGGTGCAGCCACAGTTCGCGCGCGTCGAGGCAATGGTGAGGGGTTCATCACCGAGATTACGTATCTCGGCACGTGCGGGAACTACCTCATTGGGCGGCACGGCACCAAGATTGATCGTGGGTGGATTGATTTGCACTGGAGCTCGGCGCCCGGTTCCCGGTTCGGTTGCCGAATTGCGAATATGCTCGGGTACTTCGTTCGGCGAGACTTGTCGAGCACCTTCAGGCAAACCGGCAGCGAGGTCCGTACCTGCCGGCAAGCCATTCGTAGTCGGATTGCTGGCCGGAGCTGGGTTTGCCGCTCCGCCATCACCGACCATGGTGCCGAAAAGAAACGCCAGAACAATCATCATTGTTCCACAGGCAATCCATGCGGCAATCGGACCCTTTCCAGTTCCAGACTTTTCTGCCGATACGGCTGCATTCTTCTGATTCTTGTGTCGAGCCATGTCCATATTTCTCCAGTTCTGACCGGCCCCACCCTTCTGGGTTATCTTCTCCAAACAATTAGATTATCGTCGGTCAAACGTATCGAAACGGGAAATGTGTCAAAAAAACGGGCAAAAGACCATTAAGCAGCCATAAACGTCCCCGGAGAGCACCGTGCAATGAACCTCAAAGTGCATTACCGGTACTTCCAGTACTTCGCAAACTTCAGGACCCACCACCCGGAATATCTCGCCATTGCGAGAGGTTGACGGGCATGGTCCCCGGCTTCATCCCCCATGGCGGAGTTGCATACGGGGCAAACTGCATCATCGGCTCGCCACCACCATGACTGCGAATCATACCGAGATTGGTCACATCATCTTCAAAAACTGTATTCAGCCAGACATCCGGCAACACGATTCGACAGTACCAGCGATCTTCGTAGGAGCGGCGATGAATCTGCAATGTGCCATCATTTTCGCCTTCCAGCAATTGGTGCCAGCCGGATTCTGGCACAAACAGTTGCACGAGCGTCTCACGAAGTTCATCGTCACCTATCACGAGCAGTACCCCCTCTCGCCCTTGAAAATCTTCGATTGTTTGCAAACGTGCTTCACCTGAATGTTTGCCATGGACTTCATCTCGCGGTCGGCGACACTCGAAAAACACCTCCCAGCGTCCGGCCCGCTTGCGGATCTGCACCAACGTAGCCCGGTCGCTGTCAACGGTGACAGATGATCCGGTTCGAACACCCATCAAGGTCAGTGTCGGCTCGAGTGGCGGCAAAAGCAGTCCCGGTGGTGTAGCGACATGTCTGGCTGGCCCAAACGTAAACTGCTCCTGCCAATCTCCGACGTCGACTTGTAATACATGCATGTTCGCATCGTCATTGGTTGATTGCTCAGCATCATCCGGACGATCGATCAATGCACGCGTCAACTGGCCCGGCGGTAACTCGACCGCGATTGGAACCTCATCTATACCTGCCCAAGTCATTCGGACCACAACGGGCTCAAGGTCTGGATTGACCATTGCCATCCGAACGTGACTTGCTGAGTCGGCCTCTATCCAGACCAAGGGTTTGCGTTGCGTTTTCACCCACCGCAACGCCTCGCGCGCTAACTGCTCCGGCGAACGGTCCTGATGTAGAAGCTCGCTGAGCAAATGGTTCAAGGATGCTGGATCTGAGGCCCACGTCGCAAATGCAACTGATTCATCCATGCAGATTCGTGTCAATACTTCTCGGACTTGGCCCGCCACACCCGGACTGTATTGAGATAGACGATCCAGACCGATCGTCCAGAGATTCACAAAGTGCTCAGCGACCAATTGTGCGGGCTTATCGAAATGTTCGATTTCCGGTGGCTCGACCGAGAACTGCTCCGCAAGAAGCACCCATCGCCAATATTCAAATGGGCAGTTTGGATCTGGTCGGGATGGGGAATCGACCCGAACCAATCTCCCGCCGCGAGTTGCGGCACCGCGTTCTGGTATCTCATACCACACGGGGCGGAGGCGCTGGTCGCTGAGAAAAATGTCGCCCTGTACCTGCGTCGGGATCTGTATTAGGAGAATAAGGCGACGAGTCATATCGGGTCGGTCATCTTCACGAAATGGCTCGACACTCGGCCCGCGAGGATCGCTGGTCCAAGATTGCACATCCCGGCTGCCCCACTTGATCCACGCCAACTTGGATTGCAATGACGCTCCGTTCTCATTGGTCACACGTACGTCGCGCGGGTTGATACGTTGTCCGTCCTGCGTAGCGATTGGAAGCATCATCACTCCGCCAAGTGGACCGACAGGTGTTGAATTGAGCGACCTGAGCGGGCTGGATGAGTCAGCAAACGAACTCGCCGACGAAAAGATCGCAATGGCGATTCCGAACAAGCAAAGACCAGTTAAGGCCTGCGATCGCCTTGCCGACAAGAAGTAGGCGGACAATCCCTCGCCGGTGAAGCTGCTGTGGATCTGGCGGACAAATACATGCATGTTTGATCACACTGTGCGGCGCAAATGGCATCGTGGAACTCACACTTGCCAGCACACAGCAGTGAATTGTATGGCGTCTGTCTCGCCGGAGGAAACACACGCAGTGTCTCGACGCTGCCGCATGCGGGTGCGATAACCCCGGGAAGGATGATGACAAATCTATGGTCCACATCGAACCTGACGGGCGATTGATCCTAATTGTCGATTTGCCGGGGGCAACCCGCGTGGAAGTCGTAGGCACCTTTACCGGATGGCATGAGCAGTGTCATCGCATGGCAGCTGAGCCGGATGGGCGTTGGCGATTGGAACTTCGGCCGGGGCCGGGCGAATTTCTTTTCCGTTATCTCATCGATGGGGCCTATTGGCTGCTCGACGGATCTTCCCACGGTAGTCGAACCAATTCACGGGGCCAGGAAATGAGCCGCGTGTGGATGCCGCCGAGCAACATCGAACCAGATTCAATCGCAGCGTGAAATGCTATCCCGTACGCGGCGCGTGCGTACCACGCCGCAGATCTGCTCAATTGCCGAATCAAGCTGATCATTGACGACGAAGTGGTCGTAGCAGCCGCTGCGTTGTGCAAAGCCGATTTCATCTCGCGCGCGCGCGAAACGCCGAGCAATGGCCTGTTCGTCATCACGTGCTCTGGATCGTAGCCGACGAAGCAATTCCTCCTCGCTTGGGGGCAACACGAAGACCATCAACGCTTCTGGCATGGCACTCTTGACCTGCTGTGCACCCTGAACATCAATATCAAGGATGACAAGTTCACCCTCCGCAAGCGACTGCTGGACCGGTTCACGCGGTGTGCCGTACATGTACTTGCCAAAGACTGTTGCATGCTCAAGAAGTTCATCGTGTTCAAGCATGCGCTGAAACTCTTGCGTAGAGACGAATATGTAGTCCCGACCGTGTATTTCTTCAGTGGTTTTTGGTCTTGTCGTTGCTGATACACTGAACGTGCCTCCGAGTTGTCGCTCCACTTCATGAACAATCGTGGTTTTACCGACGCCTGAAGGCCCGGAAATCACCAGCAAAAGACCGGGTTGAGTATCACCGTGAGGACTCATCTTCGACAGTGTACGAAAAGATGAGATGGCTGCATTAAAGTTGCTACACTGTTATTGATTGATTTCATCGACGACCCCGGTTGGGTGGGATTCAGTTCATGTGCAATAGGAGTCGGGAACTCGATGGCACGGTGCCACAATGCAATGGCGGGCAAACTTCCTGAATCAGATGCGGACTTGGAGATGCTGCGTTCACGCATCGCGGAGCTTGAAGATGAGTTGGCGAAGACACGCCACACTGAGAGCAGTACTGTAAGCCCCGGTGAGCATTTCCACAGCTTTATGCATCACAATCCCGCTACGGCTTGGATCAAGGACGCGGAGGGGCGGTATGTCTATACCAACAAGGCCCATCAGGAACTGTGCGGGTATGAACCGGGTGCTATCATCGGCAAGACGGACGCCGACATCTTCGCGCAACACCTTGTCCCGACACTACGTGCAAACGATCTCAACGTTATCGAAACCGGCACGGCACTACAGACCGTTGAGACCGGATCTGTGCAGGAAAGCGACGAGGTCCGGTCATGGATCGTCTGCAAGTTCCCACTGACCGATGTGGATGGGAAGCAGTTGATCGGTGGAGTTGGGCTTGACATTACCGACCAGGTCAAGGTGGAAGCAGATCTGCAGCGCGCAGTTGAATTGCAGCAATTGCTGTTTGACGAATTGGACCACCGTGTTCGGAACAACTTAGCATCACTGCTAACGCTCATCGAGCTTTCAAAGAAAAGTGCCGATACCGTCGAGCAGTTTGCTGAATCCATTCGCACGCGCGTTCAAGCGATGTCAACAGTCCACACCTTGCTATCGGTAAAGAAATGGGGAACGCTTGGTCTTGGAGAACTCATTGGCTCGATGATCCCCAACGATCTGCGACCAAACGTCAAACTCGAAGGACCACCAGTGCGTATTGCGGCCAGCCATGGAACCTCGGTGGGTATGTTGATTCAAGAACTGGTGTCAAACAGTCTCAAGTACGGCGCACTCTCCAACCGTGGGCGTACTGAAGTACAGTGGACAGCGAAAGAGACATCAGATTCTTGGACAATAGACTTGAATTGGCGTGAACGAGGTGGGCCGCCGATCAATTGGCCATGCCTCCCGAAAATTGGAACGAGCCTGATTAAGGGCATCGTCCGGAACGATCTTCGTGGTTGTGCCGAATTGAGCTATCCGCCACAGGGGGTCGAACACCGCCTGCAAATCGAAGTGGACAAGCACCGTTCAGATTCTACCACTGGACGTCCGGAGGACTAAAGTTTTCTGTCTTTGCTTTCGACTCGCTGACGGCTAAATCAAGCGATTGCGCTTGGGGATAACGAATGATGTCCCTGTTCTTCTCACTCACAGCCGCATTGTTGAGATCGTCACTTTCGCTCTGCTCGTGTTCAACTCTATGTTCGTTCTTAGTCCAGCATCATCTCATCGTTCTTCTCGTTTCGGATGAACATCGCAGAGAGATTGCTAACGTTCTTCGTGCCCAGATCATGGGAGTGGCTAAGGCCGCACACCCCGTCGCGGCGATGGGACGTGCTAGGCAACTGGATTTTGATGCGAAATGTTCATCAGGTCTGCAAGCCGTGAGTATGCACTTGTGTTTCGCATCAGACCAGCGAAGTGCTCTCTGCCGAGACCAGTCGCCATGCTCATCGCCCAATCTGCGGTATGACGGATACCGGTAAATGTCACGCCGGTGTGATTGCCGAGGATTTGCCCCAATTGGCCGCGGAAGCTCGTCAGCAGTTGGTTCCGTTCCGGCACAGGACGACGACGAGCAGATTCAAACAGCACCTCCGCCTCCTCGTCAGTGATGTCGATTCCCGTCGCGTTCTGGATCATCCTCTTCAAACCACGTGGCCGACTTTCAGCAAGTGCAGACCGCTGCATACTCGAAAATGACTCCGTAAACTGTCCCAGCCGGTACAACGCTGGTGCACTCTCACGGTAGCCACCGCCAAGGCCATTGAGGCCCGGATTTGCTGTCCCATGATCCGTTGCTATGAGCACCAGCGTGTCATCACGATCGCTGGTGACTTCTCGCACCACACCGATGGCATCATCAAAGTCCAACTGTTCCCACATAAGTGCAGCCGCGTCATTGGCATGGGCTGCGTGATCCACCCGACCACCCTCAACCATAAGGAAAAACCCCTGCGGCTCACGAGCAAGACACAATAAAGCGGCCCGGGTCATCTCAGCCAACGTAGGGAGCCCATCACGCAAACTGGGCGTGTGACGCCTATCTAGCACGTAGGGAAAGTGTGAGGCAGCAAACAGGCCCAGCACTTTATCTGTTATCCCCTGCATGGCAAACAGTTCGTGACGATGCGTCAGTGTGCGATATCCAAGTTGCTGACACCTCTTCAGCATGTCAGCACTGAAGTGCGTGCTGCCACCGCCCAACATAACATCCACGAGGCCGATGTACTGCTCAGCAATGTCATCTTCAAAGCCACGGCTGGGAACAACCGCTGCGAATCCAGCCGGGGTGGCGTGTGTAATTCGCGTGGTGGTGACCAATCCGACACGTCGGCCCGTCTCTTTGGCCAGAACACCAATGGGTGCCAGTTCGGTGCCGTCTGGCAGGATATTGATTACGCTGTTGTTGACGCGAGATCCAGTTGCCCATGCAGATGCGGCTGCAGCAGAGTCGGTCACCAGTGAGTCTAGTGACGCCATGTCAAACATACCGTGGACCGTCTCACGATTCCGCGCCAATGCCGCCCAATGTGTGCCGCGATCGCGTTCATGTTGAGAGAACGCATCAGCCATGCCCGGCACGCCGGCACTCATGCCATCCGACACCATGAAGACAACATTGCGTGGCCGACGACCTCCGCGTGAATAGGCGACCGAAGTGCGATTTGGCATGACTGCAGCGAGTGGAATTGCACCAGTGGCTGTGGCCGCTGCACCAATCTTCAGAAGTTCCCGCCGGGAAACGCTCATGACGAGAGCATAACACACTCATTTTGCCATGCCAGCAAAAACACAGGCCGATAAGCGGCTGCCAACTCACTTTTCAGAACGGACACTCCGCATGAAAACGCATCGGTGCAGCCGTTCCAGGATGCACGATTGAAAGCGCATCTGCATGAAGAAGCAGGCGCTCAGACATACCCATCACCTTTGGCGGCGCATACAGGTCATCACCGAGGATCGGATGGCCGAGTTGCTGTAGGTGCAAGCGCAATTGGTGCGAACGACCGGTGACGGGGCGCAGTTCGAGGCGTGTTCGGTCGTGTGTCCGCTCAAGTACGGACCAATGTGTGACGGCACGTCGACCCTGCTCAAAATCGATGACTTGCCTGGGAGCGTTGGCAGGGTTCATATCTTTTCGCATGGGAAGGTCGATTGTCCCTTCATCAGCGCCAACGAGGTTCGCCACAATGGCAATGTAGGTCTTGTGTACTTCCCGATCGTGAAACTGGCGACTCAATTCACGGTGCGCCTCGTCATCCAGACCCATCACGATCACACCTGAGGTATCTCGATCAAGTCGATGCACAATACGTGCAGTCGGATAACCGACCTGAACTCGCGTCGCCAAGCAATCCTGATTCTTCGGACCGATACCTGGCACCGACAGGAGACCACTCGGCTTATTGAGGACGACTAAACGCTCATCGAGATACAATATCGGAGGGCAGGACATCATCAATGAGCATAGGGTCGGCTACCACCGGCTGCCGCGATCCACCGTCTGGCATCGTTGGGGATGCCACTATCATGGGGAAATCCTTTAGTTTTTTGCGACTTCGTCTATCATGTCGTGTTCTCTAACAAACCGAAGCCATTCAACTTGTGATCGTCTCCCCATGATTCGAAATCAGACCCTTGTCGTCCAGTTTGTTTGTATTGCTGTTTTCTCAAGTCCGCTCACCGTTGCGAGTAACCCGGACGTTGATGCGCCATGTTGGAAGCATGCCGAAGCCGATACCCTACGCAACCATGTGCAGTTGACATTCTCAGATCGATTCCTCAAAGCCGGTGAGTCATACTTCTCGCCAGACAACTCTCGCATTGTTTTTCAAGGCATCGAGCAGCCGGCGGAAGGTGAAGCTGCCGATGAATTCTATGGAATGTTCGTTGCCGATGTCGTACGCGACGACGCAGGTAGCATTACCGGCATTGAGAATATTGTCTGTATCAGTCCGAAGGATTCCGCGAATACATGCGGGTGGTTTCATCCGAAAGACCCTGATGTCGTCTTGTTTGCCTCGACAGTTGTGCCACCTACTGAATCTTTCCCGCCGGGGTATCAGCGCGCCTCGGGGCGATATCGTTGGATGTTCCCGCCGGAGATGGACGTCGTAAAAGTTCGATTGAGCGAGACAGATCGTTCTCCAGACGCACTCACAGTGCTGGTAAGCAATCCGGACGCGTACATTGCAGAATGTTCCTACAGTCCGGATGGACGGCACCTGTTGTATTGCTCACTGGAATCAAACGAGGGTGACCTGTTTGTGAAGGATCTGGCGACGGGCAAGAAAACGCGTGTGGTTGGTGCACGTGGATACGACGGAGGCCCGTTCTTTTCTCCCGATGGTCGCCGAATTTGCTACCGATCTGATCGTCGGGGCGACAACCGGCTGCAATTGTTTATCGGCGAATTGACTTTCAATGAAGAAGGCACCATTGTCGGCTTACAGCGGGAGTTTCAGATTACTGATAACGAGCACGTCAACTGGGCACCGTTCTGGCACCCTTCGGGAAGGTATCTGGTGTATGCATCAAGTGCGATCAGCCATCGCAGCTACGAAGTGTTCATCATCGACGCAGACCCCGGAATGCGTGGGACCGTGAAATACGGTACAAACAACCGCCGCATCACCCACTCTGAGGGCTTTGATGGCCTTCCGGTGTTCGATTCAACTGGTCAAACCATGATGTGGACAAGTCAACGTAGCGAATGTGGAACCAGTCAGCTGTGGGTTGCGGACTTTGTTTTAGATACGAACAACCCACACGCTGCTCGTGAGGAACGCTGATGTATTTTCTGTACCCATGAAACAATGACCGAGTTTCTCAAGCAATTTGCCTTCACTGCGTTGCCGATATCTCTGGCAGCCGTTATGGCATGCGGTTGTCAGACCTATCGCGTGGAGTACCACAAGAGGCCGGCATACTACCGCGAGGCGACCATGGGTGGATTTGAAGAACGTGTCGTATTGGATGATGGTACCGTGCTGGTCTATGACATGTCCGATCCTCGGGAATCGGGAAAACGGTCAACATCAGCGCCCAGGCAGGAGTTCAAAATCCGCGAAGAACTGGAAGACGGAACCATCGTCCTTCGAGCTTTGACTCCCGAGCATGTTATCGCCAACACCCTTGAGTGCCTGGAAAACGAAGAGTACCGATTGCTGTATGACAAGATGCTCTCGCAACACACACGCGATGAATGGAAAGCTCGCGGCAACAGCTTCGAGGACTTTGAAACATTCTTTGCTCAACACCGTGGCGAACTCATGCGCGCCCTGACACGCATGTATCTTGGCCTATCCCAAGTCGACACGGTTATTGAACACTTCGACAACGGTATCATTGAGTGCCGCCTCGCACAGCGCAACGCAAAATCCCAAAGCTTCACTCGCATTCGAATGATTCGAGAGGGCTACGGCCTGAAGCTACTGACCATTCGGTAGCTCGAAACGTCGTGCTCTCGATCGCATATGAAAACGCCGCTTGCGGTTTCGAGAATGACACGAAACCGCAAGCGGCGATCATACAGTTCAGTCCCTCTTATGCCGTCTTGGCGGGTGTCTTGGTCGGCGATTTCGGTTTGCCACCATCACCGCCGTTGTCATCATCTTCACCACCGTTGCCGCCTCCGCCGTCATCCTTGGGAAGCTCGATGGACTTGAAGTAGAGGTGGTCCTCTTCGCCTTTACGGGTGACTTCTATACGCTGACCAGATTTGAAGTCGCCGCTGAGCAGGGATTCTGCCAGCGGGTCTTCAATGTGCGATGAGATCGCACGACGTAGCGGACGGGCACCGAAGTCAGGGTTGAAGCCCTTGTCAATGAGGAAATCCTTAGCTGCACGATCCAACTCAAGCTCCATACCCTTCGCTTCAAGACGCTTGCGCACCTTGGCCAGCTCGATCTCGATGATGGAGTAGAGATCGTCCTTGACCAGCGGCCGGAAGACGATGATGTCATCCAGACGGTTGATGAACTCGGGACGGAAGAACTTCTCCGCCTCGGCCATGAGCGACTTCTTGATCTTTTCGTAATCCTGCACTTCATCCCGCTTGCCAAAGCCGAAGCTCTGACCGCCCTTGATGAGGTCTGCGCCGATGTTGGACGTCATGATCAGGATCACGTTCTTGAAGTCCACGTGACGACCAAAGCTGTCAGTCAGGCGGCCCTCTTCCATGATCTGAAGCAGCATGTTGAACACATCAGGGTGCGCCTTCTCGACTTCGTCCAGAAGCACGACGGAGTAAGGCCGACGACGGATGCGCTCGGTGAGCTGGCCGCCTTCTTCGTAGCCGACATAGCCGGGAGGTGCGCCGATGAGGCGTGAGACGTTGTGCTTCTCCATGTACTCGGACATGTCGAGGTAGATCAACGCATCAGCATCGCCGAACATGAACTCCGCCAGCGACTTCGCGAGAAGCGTCTTACCCACACCGGACGGGCCGATGAAGATAAACGAACCCATTGGTCGCATCGGGTCCTTCAGACCGGAGCGGGCCTTGCGGATCGCGCGGCTGACAGACTTGACGGCCTCCTCCTGGCTGACGACAGACTTGTGCAACTCGTCCTCGAGGTGAAGCAGTCGCTCGGACTCTTCCTTCTCAAGGCGCGTCAACGGCACGCCGGTCATCTTGGACACGACCTCGGCGATGACATCTTCATCGACGACGCCGTCCACTTCGTTCATGCGGGCACGCCACTCCTGCTGGAGTTTTTCCTTCTCAGCGCGGAGTTTCTCGGCCTTGTCGCGCAGCTCAGCAGCCGCTTCGTAATCTGCGTTCTTGACCGCCTCTTCCTTTTCAATGGAAAGGAGTTCGATCTGCTCTTCAATATCCGCAAGGTCCGGCGGCTTTGTCATGGACTTCAACCGCACCCGAGCGCCGGCTTCGTCAATCACGTCGATGGACTTGTCCGGCTGCACTCGACCGGGAATGTACCGGCCAGACAGCTCGACCGCGGCACGGATCGCTTCGAGAGTGATCTTCACGCGGTGGTGCTGCGCATAACGGTCGGAAAGCCCTTTGAGAATCTCGACTGTCTGCTCCGGGTTCGGTGGCTCAACGGAAATCGCCTGGAAACGACGCTCCAGAGCGGAATCCTTCTCGATATACTTTCGGTATTCATCGAAGGTCGTCGCGCCGATGCACTGAATCTCGCCGCGTGAAAGCGCGGGCTTGAGCACGTTGGACGCGTCAATCGCACCTTCGGCTCCGCCCGCACCGACCAGCGTGTGCAGTTCGTCGATGAACAGAATTACGTTCTTGGCGCGACGAACTTCGTTCATCACCGCCTTGATTCGCTCTTCAAACTGACCGCGGTACTTGGTGCCCGCGACCATCATCGCGAGATCAAGAACGACGAGTCGGCGATCATGCAGCAGGTCTGGTACTTCCTGGCTGATGATCTTTTGAGCGAGGCCTTCAACGATGGCGGTCTTGCCAACCCCGGCTTCGCCGAGCAGGACCGGGTTGTTCTTGGTTCGTCGGCACAGGACCTGAATCAGCCGTTCGATTTCATTGGCTCGGCCGATCACGGGGTCAAGCTCGCCGTTGCGGGCAAGTTCGGTGAGATCGCGGCCAAAGCTGTCCAGTGCGGGGGTCTTGCTCTTGCCACGACGCGGTGAGCTACCGGGTTCGCCGCCAGCGGTTTCAGCAGGTTCGCCGCCTTCTTCCGATTCGACGCCCGCACCAAGCAGATTGAGCACTTCCTCACGGACCTCTTCGAGCTTGAGGCCGAGGTTGAGCAAGACCTGAGCGGCAACGCCGTCATGTTCACGCAGCAGGCCAAGCAACAGGTGCTCGGTGCCGACGTAGTTGTGATTGAGCGAGCGTGCCTCTTCGATGGCGTACTCGATGACCTTTTTGGCTCGCGGCGTCTGTGGCAGCTTGCCCATGGTCACCATGTCCGGGCCGGATTTGACCAGCTTTTCGACCTCCAGTCGAACCTTTCGCAGGTCGATGTCGAGGTTTTTGAGCACGTTCGCGCCGACGCCGGAACCTTCCTTGACCAGGCCAAGGAGGATGTGCTCGGTGCCGATGTACTCGTGATTAAATCGCTGGGCCTCCTGGTTTGCCAGGGCCATGACTTTTCGAGCTCGGTCTGTGAGCCGTTCGAACATTGGAATCTCCTGCTACCGGTAACACCGGTCGGATTTCATTTCTGTAACTGAAACAACAAACTCTAGCGGGCTGATGAGAGGGCTTCTACGGAACTCCGCCTGTAGTGACGTCATTCCATGGAAAAGTGGCAATCGCCATACCAATTGTCGGCCCGTGAACCCTTTCGCATGACTATTCCACCCACCACAAAGACCATATTGCGGACGTTTTTATGCCCATTGATTCATTGAAGAATCCAAATCATGCCAGAATGGCGGCGATTTTTGTTCGAATGAGAGCGTGCGCGAAGTCGCGAGCGACTTAATCCACAACGCGACCATCGTGCAATTCCACCACGCGATCCGCACGCTCAGCCAATGAACGGTCGTGCGTCACCATGACGATACTCAGCCCCGAACGGTGTTGGGCTGCTATCAACTCGAGAATCTCCGCGCCGGTGTGCTCATCGAGATTTCCCGTCGGCTCATCCGCGAGAAGGACACGGGGCTGATTGATCAGTGCTCGTGCAATGGCAACGCGCTGGCGTTCCCCGCCGGACAGTTCGCGCGGCCGATGCTTGAGGCGATGGCCGAGACCGAAGTCTTTGAGCAGTTCCGTTGCGCGTTCACGAAGTGACTTGATGACCTGGTAGTACCGAAGTCGCCCGATGCCCACCAATCCCGGCAGAAGCGTATTCTCCACCACATTCAGTTCCGGCAGCAGGTGGTAAAACTGAAACACGAAACCGACGCTGCGGTTTCGATAGGCATTGCGCTGCGAGCGTGACATTTCACCGAGTTTGCGTCCATCGAACACGATTTGTCCGTCGCCCGCATCGGGCTGATCCAAATCACCCAACAGGTGTAGCAGCGTGCTTTTGCCCGAACCGGACGCTCCCAGAATGGCGACCCACTCCCCCTCGCGCACATCAATGGTCGCATCCTGCAGCACAGGCACTTCAACTCGGCCCAAGTGATAGGTCTTGTGCAGACGCGAAGCGCTCAGAATTGTTTGGGTGGATGACACGGAGAGGGGGATTAGGTTGCAATCAGGTGTTCGGAGTTAGAAAAGGAGACAAGATCGGTCCACGCAATGCAAATCCGGTCTCTACTCATACCGCAGGGCATTGACCGGGTCGGTATCGGCGGCTTTCGCTGCGGGAATGAAAGCCCCAAGGATGCTGAAGATGACTGCACCGATCATCGTAGTGACGGCTGTATTGCGATCAATTGTGTTGGGGATCTCCGCAAAGTAGTACACGGCTGGATCCCAGATGAGCGTACCTTGATGGAGTACAAGTGCCGCGCTGATACACCCGAGTGTGATTGTCCCGAGCGTCCACAACACTGTCGGCAACATCTTCTCTCCCATCGCTTTCCTGATCGTCATGCTGAGCGCGACAATCGATAGAACAAGGGTCGTGATCCACGTCCAAGGCGGAGCGTCCCTCCCAATTGCCTCGTGTATCTCATTGATGTTGCTCACAACGAGATATGCAAGCCCGAGCCCAACGAACGCACCGAGAACGCCTATGACTGCGCCGTAACGCAGGAAGATCATTGAAATACCCAGTCGAGATGCTCCAATGCTTCTCAGGATACCAATGTCACGTGTTTTCTCATGCACAATGGCCCAGAAAATCGCCAGCACCAATCCTGCTGCGACGAAGTAGATGATAGAGAACAAGATGCGCATCAATTCGCGTTCTTTCTCAACGGGTCCGATGAACTGTGCTTGTTGCTGTTCCCATGTAAGAATGCTCAAGCCAAGTCCGGGCACCGGCATGCGTGTCATTGGATCCTCATCACGCATGATGTCTGCAAACTCTTCATACACGTTTGCGATGTGTTCGCGGAGTTCGAGGGCTGAAACGCCGTCCACCGCACGGGCGAAAATCGTGGTCACACGAGCCGGATGCGTGCCAATCACCCGCATCGGATCATCCGGATCGACGCGGTCGGCTGCATCCAGATGGGTCATTCGCTGTGCGAGGTTCAGGGGGATCATAACCCTCTGCTGGTCGATCATGTACACGCCGGACACAAACTCATTGACAACTGGAAAAATATGGCTCTCGGGGTCGCCAACGCCACCTCCAGAAATTGGCAGCGTGGTTAACGTGACCTCGTATTGCGGCATCCACCAGTACCCATCACCCAACGGGTGATAGGAACCGTCGGGCATGCGACGATTTCCGTCAGACACGTGCATTCCCAGCACAATGCCGGGCCGGCCGGTTCGGTGATCTCGCAGCGCCAGGCCATCTGTGACGATCTGCTCAGTCAAAAGATGACGAATGTCATTCTCACGGGCCGCCCGTTGTTCCTGCTCATCAAGCGGCCTCCAGTATAGAGAATCAGCATACCCTGTAACTGCTGCAAAACTTTCCGGCTCAATGCCCCAGACCTCGACAAGTTTCGAGTCCTTGTTGTCACCTTCGGGATAAGGCATCCCGAGCAGTCCGCCGCTTTGAATCACCGCCGTGGCAGCCGCTGCTTCCGGCAGATCCTCGATCATCTTGATGAGCCGCTCATAATGCGGAATGCCTTGGACGGGATACTGGATGACCACGTCGCCGATGAGCATGCGACCGGAACCACGCACCTTCTCCAAAAATCCGGTCATGACCGAAACAACAATGATCACAAGCGCAGCGCACAAGGCGACACACGCGACCGCGATGAGCGGGATCACACGCGTCGTGAGATATCGATTCGTCAGCAGGGCGTGGTACACAGGAAATTTCAAAAAAGCCAGGTATTCCGTTCTCACAGCATCGCAATTCGGTGCAACATGTGAACGAGGATGATAGCCCAGATTTGTTACGCCTGTTGTCCGAGACGACGGCCGAATCTCGCAAGCACCTCAACTGGAACGCCAATATCCACAACATCCACATCACCGAGCAATTCATCAGCTCGTGATTCGAGAAAGCCGACCTTCATCCCCCCAAAGGTAACTGTTCGTGTTGCTCGAACCGCAACACCGAGTTCCTCACCAGTGTCGCAATCCATACCCGTTGGCACATCGACTGACAACACTGGCCGACCAGATTGGTTGATCCAATGAATGATCTCTGCAACGTCGTCGGTCACC
>PWVT01000092.1 GCA_003562195.1 Phycisphaeraceae bacterium
ACAACACGGCGCATCGCAGCGTCGCGCGAGATTACCCAACCGGGTATTTCTCGTCGTAGGCGGCCTGATCCAGCAACTCATCCAGTGGCGAGGTGTCGTCCGTCTTGATCTTCACCAGCCAGCCATCACCGAAAGGGTCGGTATTGAGTAGCGCTGGGTTTTCGCTCACGGCTGGGTTGGCTTCGACGATCTCGCCGCCGATGGATGTAAACACATCACTCGTCGTCTTGACCGATTCCACCTCGCCAATGGTTTCACCAGCAGAAATCGTTTCGCCGGCGGCCTTGGTTTCAACATAGGTCACATCGGTGAGTTCATCCGCAGCAAACTGCGTAATGCCGACGGTGACGATATCACCGTCGACGCGGAACCATTCATGGGAATCTGTAAATCGAAGATCACTGGGGCTGGACATTATCTCGTGCTCCATATTCAACCTGGGGCGGTGCATCATAGTCATCGCACCATAACGGGCAAGGTTGTGATCAGTCAGCCCAGATACCCCGACCTCGACGCCTTGCGACCTGTTCCGCCTGGGCGTAGCGTGTGAGCATGCCATGCGGCCAACGTTCATCCACGCGCGCCAGCCCCGATTCCAGCAGCGCTTCGTTCAAGGTACTACCGGTGGGCAATTCCACATGAGCGAGGATACGATTGAACGTATCGCGCGTTCGATGCGACTCCAGTCGCAACGTCACATGATGCGATTCGGCCAGTTCACGTGCCAGATTCACTGCATTGTCAGACAGCGGCTCCGCCTCGCGGGTACGGCTGGCGATGAGTGGTGCAGACAGCCCCCAGAGGCGAACGTGCGTAAAGGCACTTCCTTCAACTTCATCCGGCCAGGCAACCTCAAGCGTATGCCCGCTGATGACGCGCGAAACCTGCACATTCACGCCGTGGTAGTGGGCCATGTCGTCCGGCACACCAACCAACAGTTGAGCACTCCGGTCGATGACAATTGCGATCGCGAGAACCGCCACGATTGCCAGCCACCACCAACGCCGGGTGAATCGCCGCTTGCGTCGCCTTGGGCGAGCATTCGTCACGTTCGGGCTTTGCTTCGGGTTCGGCCGGTGGCTGCTGCTGCGCGATTGTGCTGGGCAGCTTCCTGGCATGTCTGCTCGAGCAGATCATGCAGGCCGTCATGATCTGGCACGGAATCAAGCCGTTCGAGAATAAACCGCACACGCCGAGCAGGATCTGCCGCAGCGTCAATGCTCACGATTGCTTCCTCACCAAGTGCTTCCATCGCCCCGATAAACCATGTCATGTCCGGCTTGGTCTCATCAGCAGGCGGGTCGATCTTTGTGCGGACGGTCGCGCCGGTGCCGATCGCCACAATCGGGCACAACTTGAGTTGCGTGAGCGGTTCGCGGCAGACCACCGCCACCGGAATCTCGCTTTGCAATGCCGCCATCCGTAGTCGCCGTGCATCAGCACCGACCTGCGGCGGCTGGATGAGATAGCACCCCGGTTCAATCGCAAACTTGTCGGTGATCGATTCGCTGACCACATTCACTGCATTACATGCAAGGGCTATGTTACGTCGATTCGCGCGGGCGTCACGCAACAGCGGACAAGTGCGTGCCATGCTCGCGTAATCCTCAATCTGATGTGAGAGCGCCAAGGCCTTGACGGCCATGCGCTCGGCTTCGAAGAAGGCCTTGCGTGACAGCGATACCGCCGCGCCTTCGATCAATTCATCCACACGTTTTTGCTTGTTCGACGGTGACATAGTCAGGTTTGTGAGGACCGAACAGCTTCGCGCAGATGGTTGAGTAACGCACGCCACTGGTCAATGACGTCCGGCAGTTCGTACAACAGTGTATCTGCCACGCCAACGGTATCACCATTCTCGAGTTGCGTGCGCAGCGATTCTAGCTGTTTGCTCAGATTGGCCACCGTCTCAGAGGCAGGTTGGTCGTTCACGCTGCAGGTATCAAGGTCCAGCCCCGCAAACTGCGCACCTTGTTGCACGGCCTGCCGCACAGACATCCAGATGGCAAACGCCTCGCCCAGTTTTTCCATCGCCTGCGGTTGAGTATCACGCTGGAGCATCGCGGCGGCGTCATTTTGAATTGCACGGGCCTCTTCCAGCGCGTCGGCCGCTTCTGCAAACGTGCCACTGACCAATTCAGCCGGCTCGGCGCTGCTGAGACGCACCTCAGAGGCCTTGGCCGAGGTCAATTCCTGAGATTCCAGATGTTCACTGGTCAAACGCGTACCGTCCACGACCACCTCGACGACGTACCGGCCGCGTTCTTCAGCCATGGCGGCACAGGCAGCGATGGCGTCACCGATGCTTGCGGCGTTACTGTTGCAGGGTTGATCGTCAAGAAACACTCGCATCGGCCGACTCCTTTCTACTCGCACATGAACGCCTGATCAGCATGCTCCGTATGGCGCAGTATCGGCCGAATCGCCCGATCCATGAAGTCCGACCCGGCGAATGGCGTCAGCTTGCAAGCACATCCGTCAATTCATCAGCGAGGGCCTGGTTGGCGAGACAGATTCGAATGGCCCCATCGGGAATGATCTCTATCAGCACCGGGGCAGCCGTGGGCACCATCATTAACCCCTGATCCGGGGTGTCCGCATCACTCAACAGCGCACTGATCAATGCGATGAGCGTGTGGAAGTCCCCCGGCTCGCACAGCAACGGATCGCGTGTATTAAGTTCTACGGTCGCAGTGGCGTCCATTTCCTGCCAGTCCTCATTGCTGGCGAGACTGAATGCAACAGCATCGAACACCCGTCGCCACTTGCCGACCGGGATCAAAATGACCTGGTCCAGATGCAGCAAGTGAATGATGTGTTCAACCAGCCCCGGCAGACGATCCTTCTCCACCTGTACCTGTGTGGCACCGCTGGCTGGTTCCGCTTCGCTCTCTGCACAGGCCAGATGGACATGGACCATCTCCTCACCATCGCCCATGCGAAGATACACCCGTTCATCACCCTCGGGCACTCGTGTTAGCCGATGGTCTTCAAAGAGACCTGATACTTCATTTTCGTCAACAAATTCCAATTGCCGACTCCCTGCCGACTTCTCGAAGAGCGTATTGCTCAATAGTGTAACGGCAACTCATGCCGCGTTTTCCATCTGCGATCCCAACGGGTAGGACGGCTACGCAGCCGGACACCTGCTGGACGAACACACGTTCGCCCAACACGATACCATGTCAAGCGGTCTCTCGTCGAGCGTCGTCAATCCACTTCTCGCAGAGTTGAGCATGCGCACCGTCTTATTTGTTTGTAGCGGCAACACCTGCCGCAGCCCGCTCGCAGAAGCCATCGCCAAGCACTGGCTGGAAAATGACGCGCCCAAATCGTTCAATGATGTTTTTGTCGCATCAGCTGGCGTCTCGGCCATGGATGGTTCACCAACCTCACCCGGTACCCTGAGCGCGCTGCGCCAACTTGGCATTGACCATGGTGGCCGATCAAAAGCCCTCCATGCGGAAATGATCCGAAAAGCCGACCTCGTGCTCTGCATGACGCGTGACCATATGGACGCGGCGAGAGCGCTTGTCGGTGATGACGAACAAAATGCTGATAAAGTCGTCCGCCTCGACCCGGATCGGGACATGGGCGACCCCATCGGCATGGGACAGGATGCCTACGATGCCTTGGCGCAACGATTCACCGTACTCATCCCGCAACGCCTCAAGGAGCTGCTCGGCCATGAAGATCGCACTGGGATCGGATCATCGGGGGGATGAACCCGCAGCAGAACTTGCCGGGCTCCTGCGCGAACACGGCCATGAAGTGCAGCCCGTCGGCCCGTGTGACGGAACTTCCCGAGATTATCCCGATGAGGCGTATCTCGTCGGCACGGCGGTGGCCTCCGGCAAAGCCGACCTCGGCGTGCTCATCTGCGGCTCGGGCAACGGTGTGTGTATTGCAGCCAACAAAGTGCCGGGCATCCGCGCAGCCCTCGCGTGCAATGCCGAAACCGCGGCCATGAGCCGCAAGCACAACAACGCCAACGTCCTGTGCCTTTCCGGCGACGGGTTGACGCGGCAAACCATCAATGATGCCGTGCTCGCCTGGCTCAACGCTGAATTTGAAGGCGGCCGCCACGAACGCCGTGTGCAAAAGATCGCAGCCATCGAGCGCGGCGAGAACCCCGCCGACCTCAACGCGGAAATCAAGTCCTGACCACTTGGGCCACAAACGGCGTTGCCGGCTTGCTTCGCAACGCATCGGGTGAACCGACCTGCGTGATCACGCCATTTTCAACCGCCACGACTGTATCGGCCAGTGACAGCGCATCAGCTGGATCGTGCGTCACGTGCAACACGGTCGCGCCCATGCGGCCGGCCACTTCCCGGATCACCGGCCCCAGTTCACGCCGCAGCGCGATATCCAATTGACCAAGCGGTTCATCCAAGAGCAGCACCCTTGACCCAGCGATCAGGGCACGAGCCAACGCCAATCGCTGCGCTTCGCCGCCGGACAATTCCGATGGACGATGCGATGCGCGATGGAACATCGAGACCAGTGTGAGCATTTCCCGTGCTTGAGCGTCGCGCTGCGATCGCTTCACGCCTCGGCAACGCAGCACAAAACGCAGATGTTGCAGCGCGGTCATGTGCGGCCACAGTCCGGGGTTTTGCGCGATCATCCCGATTTGACGCTGCTCTGGCGCGACATGTGTCGTCCGATCATCCCAGACCCGTTCGCCGCATGCAATGCGCCCGCCGGCTGGTCGGTGGAGTCCGGCAACGCATCGCAGCAACGTGGTCTTCCCAGAGCCGGACGGCCCGATGATGACCACATGCTCACCCGCTGCTGCGTGCAGCGAGAGTTTGTCCACCGCGCGGACATTGCCGTAAGCGGCAACGAGGTTGTCAATGGTGATGGCGTTGGGCATTACACGAATCGAAGCGAGCGGTTGGAGAGCATCAGAAAAATCAGCAGCGGCGCGAACGTGATGCACGCCAGCAGCAGTGCGATCGCAGCCACTTCATCCTGCCGCGCGAACACCACACTGGAATACAGGTGAAACGTCAACGATTGCTGGCCGGCACGGAGCATGATCAAGCTGTCCAGTTCACGCAGGGTAAAGCAAAACGAAACGCACCACGCTGCAGCAATCGGCGAGCGTAGCAATGGCAGCAGCACGTGCCAGAACCTTGCAACCACGCCCGCGCCGGCAAGTCGCGCAGATTCGAACATCGATCGATCCATCCGCTCCACCGCGCCGCCCAGCGGCAGGTAGGCAAACGCAAGATACCTGCCGATCATCGCGATGATCACGGCCCCTGCGCCGACATACACCGCGTCGAGCCCCGGCCGATTCCACACGCGGATCAACCCGATGCCGTACAGCAACGGCGGGATCGCCAGCGGAATGAACACCAGCACGTCGATCATCCACCGGCGTTTCATCCGCGTGGCCAATGCAGCCAGTGGCAGACCCAGCACGATCATGCCCGTCGCGGCGATTGCGCCGATGCGCAGTGTGAACCACATGCGTTCTGAAGCGATGCTTGCCTGCTGGGCAAGCGTGCCCCATGAGCCGGTCTGCATTGCCAGTGAAACGAGCGGCAACACCGTGCCGATCATCACCGGTGTGGCGGCAACAGCCAGCGCGGGCCATCGCCACCATCCCAAGCGCATCACCGGCGCATGTTCGAAACGCGCATCGACCGACACACCCAGCCGCCGCCGCATACGCAGCGCCCAGACAAGCAGAATGACACACAGCACCAGCCCCGGCAATGCCGCAGCCGCTGCACCTGCCGGTCGCAACGCGAGGTGATGGGCATACAGCGTGTCGCCGTACACCGTCACCGAAGGGCCGACGGAAGTGAGAAAATCCGCCACGGCAAAGTCTGACAGGACAAACACCAACGTCAGCGCGCCGCCCACCATGGCAGCCGGCCACGCCTGCCGCCACTCATCCACGACCACCGCACGCCGTCCGCCGGCGAGTCGCATCGCTTCATGCTGTTCGCGGTTGATCTGGCGCATTGCCCGTGCTGCCAACAGCACGACGAACGGCAGAAAGGAAATCACATACACCAACACGATCGCGGTGTATCCGCCCAGCCGCACCATGCCGAACCATGACAACACATGCACCAGAGGGGGCAGAAAGAGCGGGAACGGCGTGAGCATCATCAGCAATCGCCGCAACGGCAGATCCGTTCGCATCAACAACCACGCCTGCATCACGCCCAGCGGCAGCGCAAGCGCCAGCGTCGCTCCTGCGATGCCAAGCGTTGTGACCAATCGGGACCAGAGGACCGGATCAACCAGCGCTGCCCACGCCTGAACCGGGTCGCGCAGCGCATCAACCATCGCCAGCGCGGTCGGCAATACGCCCACGAGCAGCAATGCCAGCAGCGCGACAATTGGCCAGAGGAACCTCACCGAAATCGCGCATCCATCTGCTGCAGCCGCGCTTCGACCGCCTCACCGATGACAGCAAAATCCACGCTCATGGTTTCAAACTCGCCGGGCACGAGCACATACTCCGGCCGATCAATCTCCGCTTTGAGCGGGATGTGTCCCCGCTGATGGTGCGCGAGGATGGACTCCGCTTCATCGGACAGCAGAAAGTCAATGAGCTTGCGTGCGTTTTCGGGATTGGGGCCGCCCGCGATGCGCGCGACGGTGTTGGGAATCAACAACGTGCCGATGCTGTCCTGATCGGGGTACACGGCTGTAACCGGATAGCCCTCATTGCGAACGAGGCGATAGTCGGATGTATCGGTAAAGCCGAAGTGGATCTGGCCCTGTCCGACAAGCTGGGCCAAGCGGCCGTTACCGGGCGGGAGGTGGCATTCGTTTTCCTGCACGCCGGTGAGGAACCGTTCTGTCTCGTCGTCGCTGAGCACTTCGTACAGCGCTGCGATGTGGGTCAGCGTGGTGCCGGTGACGGGGCGGACGATCCCCGCCTTGCCGCGCCATTTCGGGTCGATGATGTCCCACATGGAGTCCGGCATGTCATCTTCATCAACCAGGTCGGTGTTGACGATGAGCACGCGCGCCCGGGCCGCAAGGCCGAACCAGTACCCATCGGGGTCAACGTACTGTTCCGCAATCCGCTGGGCGTTGGTCGGTGGCGGATCAAGCCGCTCGAGCACGCCCTCTCGCTGCAGGCGAATGGTGTTGGCCGTTTCGGAGTTCCAGAACACATCCGCGCGCGGCCTCGAGCGTTCCTCGATGAGCGTGCGCACAAGGCCGACGGTCTTGTCGCGTTCGGTGTCGGCCTGCACGATGACGCGGATGCCGGTTTCCCGCTCGAACGCGTCGATCACCGCCCGTGCAGTCGGCTCGTTGAGCGAGGTGTAGAGCACAACGTGATTGTCCGGCTCCGCCGGCCCGCAACCAACGGCAAACAACCCGACGGTGGCAACGACGATAGCGAGCGTGCGATGCATGCAGCGATCCTCCGAAAAGCAGTGGCGTCTGGAGTACATCCTACCAACTCCGCGTTGCTACCATCACCCCATGCCCAATGCTGCTGCGCGCATTTTGGATGCCAACGCGAATCGTGCCCGCGAAGCGCTGCGCATGATGGAAGACTCGGCACGCTTTGCGCTGAACGATGCAGCGCTCAGCACGGAACTGAAAGCCATGCGCCACGAGCTGCGCAGCATCCTCGATACCCTTCCCCCCGGCTGGCTTGAAGCCAATCGCGATACGCCCGGCGATGTCGGCACTGCGATCACCACGCCAAGCGAACAGCAGCGCGCCAACCT
>PWVT01000032.1 GCA_003562195.1 Phycisphaeraceae bacterium
AAAGCATCTAAGCGGGAAGCCCCCCTGGAGATGAGTATTGCATGTCGCAAGACGAGAGACCCCCGGAAGACTACCGGGTTGATAGGCCGCATGTGTAAGGGCAGAAATGCCCTCAGCTAAGCGGTACTAACGGTCGATGACTTGACCTTGCCGACCGGGTTCCGACTCTTTGCAGTCAACCCGTGCGGCTCGTCGCTCTGGCGACGATCTCAATTGCAGCCCGGCTGTACACAGCCGTGCGATACTGCCTCATGACTTTTTCCACGCCGTGTTCGAAAGAACACGGCTGGATTTGTCGGTGACCATAGGTCTAAGGAAACACCTGTTCCCATCCCGAACACAGAAGTTAAGCTTGGGCCGCCGATGATACTGCACCGCGGGAAAGTAGGTCATCGCCGACTTCATGAGCCGATCTGGGTAACTCCAGGTCGGCTCTTTTTTATGCGCTGCCGATTCCATCGGCGTGACAAAGCACGCCGTTAGAATCCTGCGCAGGCGAGAGAGTCGGGATTTCCACATCGACCACACATCGCCGATTCACGCCAAGCACATCCTTTGTAAACTTTGCTATATTGCCGCGATTGTCTCAGTCGACCGTTACTAGTTTCTTCGTCTTTACGCGCCGCTGCTTGACCAATTCGGGAAGTCACAGTAGCATGCTCCAGACTTTGTGAAAAAAGGCACAAGAGCATGGGTCGCTACCATTTCGTCTTTCCCCAATGGTCGAATTTGCTCCTCCCTGGAGCCGTCGTGTTCGCGTTGATCGCGCCGGTGTACGTCGTTTTTGTCGTTGCCTACGGCTTCAGCCCCAAGACCACTGCAGTCGGCTATGAACCGGTGCAGCCGATTCCCTTCAGCCACGAACTTCATGCTGGTCAACTTGGCATGGACTGTCGCTATTGCCACACGACCGTGGAGGACGCTGCCTTTGCCGCAGTCCCGCCGACGCAAACTTGCATGGGGTGTCACACGCAAATCGTTCCGGAACGGTCATCGCTCGATCCGCTCTGGGAGAGCTACGAAACGGGCGTGCCTGTCGAGTGGATGAAGGTGCACAACCTGGCAGACTTTTCGTACTTCGACCATTCTGCGCATGTCAATGCCGGCGTGAGTTGCGTGGAGTGTCACGGCCGCGTTGACCGCATGGAAGTTGTGTATCAGCAGGAAACGCTCAGCATGAGTTGGTGTTTGGAGTGTCACCGCAATCCAACACCACGACTGCGCGAGCCGAGTCGCGTTACCGACCTTGGTTGGGATTTCGAAGGCCGCGCGCCCGGCTCACCTGAACGCCGCGACTATCAGGAATATTTGCAGGATCTCAATCGTATACAACCAACCCAGGACTGCTCTGCATGCCACCGATGAACCAGCGACAAGCCAATGGACAGGCGGCTGCCTCGTGCGGGGGCGGGGCGATGACATCATCCGAGTCCGCAGCGCCTTCAGCGAAGGGCAAGAAGTACTGGCGCAGTCTCGAGGAGTATGCAGATACCCCCGAGTTTCGCGAGATCATGCATCGCGAGTTTCCCGCTGGTGCATCTGAATTGCTTGATTCCGGCGACCGTCGTCACTTCCTTAAGGTCATGGGCGCGTCAATGGCGTTGGCGGGCGTTGGCTTGACCGGCTGTCGACGCTGGCCGGAAGAGCAGATTCTGCCCTACGCCCACCGTCCGGAAAACCGCATGCCCGGTGTGCCGGTGCAGTATGCCACAGCGATGGAACTTGGCGGCGTGTCACATGGTCTGCTTGCGACCAGTGTTGACGGACGACCAATCAAGATCGAAGGCAATCCTGAGCATCCGATCAATCAGGGCGCAACCGATTCATTCATGCAGGCGAGCGTGCTTGATCTCTACGACCCGGATCGAAGTCGTGGTGTGTTGCACAACGGCGAGCGCGCTCGCTGGAACGACTTTGCCGAGTGGGCGCAAAGCCGCATGGCGGATCGTGGTGGCAACGGTCTTGCTGTGCTGTGTGAAGCGACCAATTCGCCAAGCGTGCGCGCCATGCGTGACCGTCTGCGTCAGGCCCATTCCGGCACTGCGTGGCATGAGTACGAACCGATCAACAACGATAACGAACACAACGGCTCGGTCCTTGCGTTTGGCGATCCGCATCGCGTGCAGTATCACCTTGAGCATGCAAACGTCATTGTCTCGCTCGACAGTGACTTCCTGCTGAACCATCCAGCGATGGTCAAGCACAATCGCGATTTTGCCAAGACGCGACGCGCGATGAGCGGCAGCGACAGCATGAGCCGGCTGTATGTCTGCGAGCCGGGCCATACCCTCACCGGCGCTAATGCTGATGAACGTCTTGCCATTCGTCGCGCTGATGTTGCGTTGGTTGCGGCTCGCATCGCACGCGCGGTCGTGCCGGCAATGTCCGCACTGCCGCAGGACATCGCTGATATCGATGCCGCCTTCGTTGAAAAGATCGTTGAGGACCTGCAGGCCAACCGTGGCCGCAGTGTCGTGATCGCTGGGCCGAATCAGCCAGCAGAAGTCCACCTGCTCGCACACGCCATCAATGATGCATTAGGCAATGCTGGCGAGACGGTGACGTACTCACGCCATAACGATCAGGTTGCCCATGTGCAGTCACTGCGCGAACTGACTGAAGCCCTGGACGCAGGCAACATCCACACGCTGGTAATCATCGGTGGCAACCCGGCCTATAACGCGCCGGTTGATCTGGACTTTGCTGGAAAACTTGCAACCCTGAAAGACAACGGCGGGACTGTCGTTCATCTCAGCGACTATGTCGATGAAACCTCGCAACTGAGTGAATGGCACATTAATCGTGCACATTATCTTGAGGCGTGGGGTGATGGGCGGGCCATTGATGGCACCATCAGTATCACGCAACCGTTAATCGAACCACTGTTCAATGGTCGCAGTTCGGTTGAACTGCTTGCGGTCCTGGCTGGTGATGAACTCACGGCCGGTTACGACATCGTCCGTCGCACGTTCAGTGAAATGACGGGGACGAACGACCTGACTTCCGCAGCCAGCCCTTGGCCGCGCACGCTGCATGAAGGCATTCTCTCTGGCACATCGTGGGAGCAGGCCCGCCCGAGCGTCAATGCCAGCAGGCATCAATCGCGCATCGCTGAAATGATCAATGGCCGTCAGGCCCCGAGCAGCAGCGAACTCGAACTGATCTTCGCCACCGATCAGGGTGTGTACGACGGCCGCTTTGCCAACAATGGCTGGCTGCAGGAACTGCCCGAGGTGATGACCAAGCTTACGTGGGACAACGCGCTACTCATCAGTCCGGCCAAGGCAAAGGAACTCGGCGTAGAGCGCGGCGACATGGTGACAGTCACTGTCAATGGCCGCTCGCTAGATGTTCCTGTTCTTCAATTGCCCGGTCATCATCGTGAAAGCGCGACACTCGCGCTTGGCTATGGACGCCGCTTGGAGGGGCGAATTGCAGAAGATGCCGGCTTTGACGCGTATACCTTGCGAAGCACCGACGCCATGGATCGCGCCAACGCGACCGTGAGTAAAGCGTCGGGCACTTACGTCCTCGCGACGACGCAGGAACACCACGTTATTGACTCCATTGCAGGTCGTGGCGTGCAGGATCGCCTGCCATCATTGCTGCGAGAGGCAACGCTCTCGGAGTATCGTGAGCGGCCGAACTTCGTGAAGAGTCAGCCGAACCTCTACGTTGCGCATCGCCTGTCGTTGTGGGAAGAGCACTTCCCATTTCACAGCGCGAACAACTTTGAAGGTGCTCCCTATGCCTGGGCAATGTCGATCGACCTGGCTGCCTGCACGGGTTGCAGTGCGTGCGTGGTTGCATGTCAGGCAGAGAACAACATTCCGATTGTCGGCAAGGACCAGGTGAATCGTCATCGCGAGATGCACTGGATTCGCGTAGACCGCTACTTCCGCGTGGATGACACGGATCGCCCAGACGCTGAGGAGATGCCTGATGCTGTCGGTTTCATGCCGGTGCCGTGCATGCATTGCGAGAACGCGCCGTGCGAACAGGTTTGCCCGGTTGCTGCGACGGTGCATGATGCAGAGGGTCTGAATGTGATGGTGTACAACCGCTGCATCGGCACGCGGTACTGCTCTAACAACTGCCCTTACAAGGTGCGCCGGTTCAACTACTTCGATTATCACAAGCGTGATCCACTGCGAAAGACCGGCCCGGTGCATGTCCAGAGCGACTACTGGACCAAGCCGCAGGCCGCGGCCGACCCTATCCAGCAGATGCAGTTCAATCCAGAGGTGACCGTTCGTTCGCGTGGCGTGATGGAAAAGTGCACGTACTGCACGCAGCGCATCGTCAATGGTCGCATCAAGGCAAAGAACCGCTGGCTGAAGCTCTCAGACCAGGAAAAGCGAGAATCCGAACGCATCATGGTCGAAGATGGCGAGATTACCCCCGCGTGCGCTCAAGCGTGCCCGGCACAGGCGATCGTGTTCGGCGACTTGCTCGATCCCGACAGTCGTGTCTCCAAGCTTCATGCTCACGAGCGAACGTATGAAATGCTCGAAGAGTTCAACGTCAAACCCCGTACCCGCTACATGGGTAACCTGCGTAACCCGAAAGAAGGCCACTAGGCAATAGGCATCAGTCATTCGTGCCTGGTGCCTCTCTCTACCATGAGTACTCTCGTCATTGACAACACCTGGGACGACCCGGCCAAGCGCGCGCCGCTGGTGCTCAACCATGACCGTTTCGACACGGTCACGGCGGAGATTTGCCGTGTCAATGAAGAAGCCAAGCCCCCAATGGCGTGGTACGTCACCTTCGGGATCTCGCTGGCACTGTTGGGCTTGCTTGGCGTGATGGTTATGTACCTGCTGGCCACCGGCGTGGGCGTGTGGGGCAATCAGCACCCGGTGATGTGGGGCTTCCCGATCGTCAACTTCGTGTTCTGGGTCGGCATCGGCCATGCCGGAACGCTGATTTCTGCAATCCTGTTCCTCTTCCGCCAGAAGTGGCGTACTGCGATTAACCGGTTCGCAGAAGCAATGACGATCTTCGCGGTGATGTGCGCGGGCATCTTCCCTGCGATTCACGTCGGTCGTATCTGGGTCATCTGGTGGGTGTTCCCAATTCCCAATCAGATGGATATGTGGCCGCAGTTCCGCAGCCCGCTGATCTGGGACGTCTTTGCTGTGAGCACCTATTTCACGGTGTCGACGCTGTTCTGGTATGTCGGGCTGATCCCCGACCTGGCCACGCTTCGTGACCGGGCCACCAGTAAGGTCAAGGCGATCGCGTACGGTCTGTTTGCCCTCGGATGGCGCGGCTCCAATCGTCACTGGCATCGCTACGAGCGCGCATACCTGCTGCTGGCTGCTCTAGCCACGCCGTTGGTGCTTTCGGTGCACTCGGTGGTGTCGTTCGACTTTGCGGTCTCGCAACTCCCCGGTTGGCATACGACGATCTTCCCGCCGTACTTCGTGGCGGGAGCAATTTTCTCCGGCTTCGCCATGGTGGTCACCCTGGCGGTGCCTGCACGCAGTTTGTGGGGGTTGAAGAACTTCATCACCCTGCGGCATCTGGAGAACATGAACAAGATCATCCTGCTCACCGGCACGATCGTCGGGTACGCCTACGCAATGGAGTTCTTCATTGCGTGGTACTCCGGCGCAATTTATGAGCAGTTCGCGTTCGTAAACCGTGCATTTGGTCAGTACGCATGGGCGTATTGGATCATGATTTCGTGCAACGTCATCACGCCGCAGCTCTTCTGGTTCAAGAAGGCCCGCACCAGCATCTGGATCATGTTCATTGCAAGTCTTCTGGTGAACGTGGGTATGTGGTTTGAGCGGTTCGTGATCGTCATCACCACGCTGTCGCAGGATTTCCTGCCCAGTTCATGGGGCTACTTTACGCCGACGTGGGTTGACTGGCTGACGTTCCTCGGCACGTTTGGCCTGTTCGGTACATTCTTTATGTTGTTTATCCGGTACCTGCCGGTGATCGCGATTGCGGAAGTCAAAGGCGTGATGCCTCAGGCGGACCCGCATTACGGTGAGGAAGGACATGAGCATGAATCGGAACACGCGTTCGGATTCCAGCCGCGTCGTCCAGAAGACAAGGAGGAGGACCAGTCATGAGTGACTCGTCATCAATCCTCGGCAGCACTGCGGCACCCGATCGTGAGGCCCATCTGACACCGGCAGCGAATAAGTTGTACGGCCTGATGGCGGAGTTTGAGTCGCCGGCCCAAATCGTCGCCGCGGCTGAGAAGGTTCGTGATGCCGGTTATCGCTGGTGGGACTGTCACACACCATTTCCTGTGCACGGGCTGGATCAGGCAATGGGGATCCGAGCAACGATCTTGCCGGTGCTGGTGTTCTTTGGCGGATTGACCGGAACCATTGCGGCGTTGGTGTTACAGATTTTCACCAATGCGATGAGCTTCGATCTATGGGCGATCGTGTGGGTTCGTGGCTACGACTACTTCATCAGCGGTAAGCCGATGAACAGTCTGCCCGCGTTCATTCCCGTGACATTTGAACTGACAGTTCTGCTTGCATCGCTGACGGTGTTCTTTGGTTTGCTGCTGCTCAATGGGCTGCCGAGACTGTACCACCCGGTGTTCAAGAGCCAACGATTCGCACGTGCATCGGATGATCGGTTTTTCCTGGTTATCGAAGCAAAGGACCCGCAGTTTTCGCGCACCAAGACGGAAGCGATGTTGCAAGCACTGAAACCACTGAGCATTGAGGCGCTGGACTCGTGAACATTCCATTGCCTAAACCGATTGTGTATGCCACGCTGATCCTCGTGATCCTTGCGATGATCCCTCCAGCGTTGATCGCGCGGAGCCGCGCGGTCAACAGTGAACTGCCTCGCATTGCATTGATGCAGGACATGGCGTCGCAGCACCGCCTTAATGCGCAGCAGGCCAGTCCACTGTTTCGCGATGGGCGCGCCATGCGGCCGAAGGTCGAGGGCACGATCGCCCGCGGCGATCTACGCGATGACCCGCACTACTACGATGGTGTTGTCGGCGATGACTGGGCGATTGACTTCCCCGCTCAGGTTCGCGTCGATCGGGCCTTGTTGGAACGCGGTCGAGAGCGATACGATATATTCTGCGCCGTGTGTCATGGGACTGCGGGGTTCGGTGACGGCATGGTGCATCGTCGTGCTCAGGAGTTGATGGAAACCGGGGCGGCTGGCACCTCGTGGGTGCCGCCAACGAGTCTCCATGACGAGGAGATTCGTGAACAGCCGGTTGGACAGATTTACAACGCCATTGCCAATGGTGTGCGCAACATGCCTGCGTACAACACGATGATTCCCACGGATGACCGTTGGGCCATCGTTGCGTATGTCCGCGCCCTGCAACGAAGCCAGCACGCCCAGCCGGGCGATGTTGCCCACGGTTCTGAGGTCGTGGAGGAATTCATGAGTGATCTGGCCGACGGCCGCACGGAGGTGGATCGATGAGCGCGCCGCACGCATTGACGCCAAGTGATCGCCGTCTCGGCGAGCTCGGTCCCATGTTGGTTCGCCTCGGGCTGATTGTCGGCGCAATTGGCCTCGGCTTGAGTTTCATCATCGCGGTGATGGGCCATGGCGATCGGTTCTTCAAGTCGTACCTTGTCGCGTTTATGGTTGTTCTCAGCATCGCGCTGGGCGGCCTGTTTTTCACGATCCTGCATCACTTGGTCAAGGCCGGGTGGAGCGTCGTCGTGCGTCGCATCGCCGAAGGTGTGGCGAGCACGCTCAAGTACGCGTGGATTTTCTTTATCCCGATACTCGTGGGCATGCTGTGGTTCGGCCTGTACGACCATTGGTCTGACCCGACGCAACACGACGAGATCGTCTCCGGAAAGGCGGGATACTTCTTCTTCACAGCCCCCTCGATTGAAGATGAAGGCGCAATGGCGTGGTTCTGGTTACTGCGCGTGGTGATCTTCTTCGCGGTCTGGGCAATGCTCGCGAAGTACTTTGTGAATGCTTCAATCGCCCAGGATACCAGCGGCGATGTCAACATCAGCCGGGCGCTGCAGAAGTACGCACCAGTCGCAATGATCCTCTATGCGATGACGCAGACATTTGCTTCGTTTGACTGGCTTATGTCGCTGGAGCCGCACTGGTTCAGCACCATGTTCCCGGTGTACTTTTTCGCTGCATCATGCACGGGCTTCTTCTCGCTGCTGGTGCTTGCTATGTTCTTCCTGCATAAGAAGAACAAACTGACCAGTGAACTCACAACGGAACATTTCCAGGATGTCGGCAAGCTGCTCTTTGCCTTCGGTATTGTGTTCTGGGCGTACATTGCGTACAGCCAGTACATGCTGCTGTGGTATGCCAATATTCCAGAAACCTCAGGATGGGTCATTACCCGTCAGATTCACGGTTGGGGCTGGGTGAGTCTGTTGCTGCTGATCGGCCACTTCGCCGGCCCGTTTGTGATTCTGATCTCGCGTCACATGAAGCGAGCAAAGACGATCCTCGCTTGCGCCGCCGGCTGGATGTTACTGATGCACTTCATCGACATCTACTGGCTCACCATGCCGACCATCCCATACGAGATCAAAGAAGCGCGAAACTACTCCGCCCTGATTGCTGCGACAACCAACGAAGATGTCGGATACGGCTGGCACTTGTTGGACCTGACGTGCATCGTCGGCCTGGCGGGGCTGCTGATTGCAGGCACGGCCAAACAGCTCAGCCAGTGTGCCCTGATTCCCGAAAAAGACCCACGCCTCAACGAGTCGCTTGCATTCCAGAACGTCTGATTCACCGAACGAATTCCTCTCGAACTCCTCACACTCAACCCTGAAACCTGCCTTGGAACACTACGAGCACAATCCTGGCGATCACGAAGACCCGGTAGCCGGCCCCACGTGGCTGATGTCACTGGTTGGAACCATCTTGTTGGTGGTCATCATTTTCGGTCTTACCGCGATGTACTACAACGCTCAGGGCCAGCAGTTGCGCGAGCGAGTGTACGAACGGGAGCCATACGAACTTCGTCGCTACAAGCAGCAGCAGCAGGAGCTCTTGACCGGCGAGCCGCGATGGGTCACGGAAGTGATCAGTGATGACGAAGAGATTCGCCGTTACGTCATCCCCATTGATCGTGCCATGGATCTTGTCGCAGGGGAGTCGAATCAGTAATTGAAGCTATAGTCAGTCATGTTCACACACACTGCAACAATTTGCTTCGCACTGACCTCCGCTATGGCGTGCTTCTCGTCGTCTGCGGTTGCACAACGCATTGCTAGTGATCCGCTTCCGGAACTTGAAGGCGTTGAGATTATCGAGCGGCTGAACGAGCGCGTCCCGATGGATCTGGAGTTTATCAACGAAACTGGCGAGGTTGTTCGATTCGGTGATTTTTTCGAGGATGGCAAGCCGGTTATTCTCACGTTGAATTACTACACCTGCCCGCAGCTTTGTCATTTGACGCTCAACGGCCTGCTTGACGGCCTGATGGGTGTGGAGTGGACGGCGGGGCAGGAGTTTCAGGTTGTCACCATCTCTATCAATCCGGAAGAGGGACCGGAGCAGGCGATGGCATTCAAGAATCGCTACTTGCGCGGCTATGACCGTGAAGGCGCTGATTGGCACTTCCTGTGCGACAAGGACGACAACGCGCGCAAGCTCGCTGATGCCGTGGGATATGGCTATCGTTATGTTCCCGAAACAGGTGAGTACGCACACAGTTCCAGCATCAAGTTCATCACGCCCAGCGGCCGGATTTCGCGGTACATGAACGATGTGATGTTCGAGTCGCGCGATCTTCGTTTCGCACTGGTCGAGAGTTCGCAGGGCACCATCGGTTCGCCGATGGATCGTTTCCTGCTGCTGACATGTTTCAGTTACGACCCGAATTCCAACAGTTACATCCCCGTCGCTTGGAAAGTCATGCGAACGGGTGGTGCAATCACCGTGATTGTTGTCGCACTGGCACTGTTGATCCTCTGGTGGCGCGGCAGCGCGGCTGAGGGTTCATCCAACAAACACAAACGCCCGGATGTGCAAGTAGCAAACGCCTGACCCCTGACAGTGACATTGACCATGAGCGTTCTGGACACCATTTCAATTTCTTCGCTCGCTGCGGCTGATGCTCTGCCCGGCCGCGGCTTCTGGATGCCTGAGCGCGCATCGACGGTCGCAGGCGATGTCGACTTCGCATTTAACCTGATTACATGGATTTCGGTGTTCTTCTTCGTGCTGATCGTGGCGGTCATGGCGATCTTTATCGTCAAGTATCGTCGCACCAACGGCCGCGAAGCTGAGCAGACCGTTACTCATCACACCGCGTTGGAACTGACGTGGACGATCATCCCACTGATTCTCGTGATCATTATCTTCTACGTGGGGATGGTCGGATATCTCGACTTGCGCACCTCGCCGGTCGATGCCTATGAGGTCCGGGTGACCGGTCAGAAGTGGTTTTGGACATTTGAGCATCCCAGTGGTTGCATCGAAGTGGATGTTCTGCGCGTGCCGGTGAATCGTCCGGTGCGACTGGTGATGGGCTCTGATGACGTGATTCACAGTCTTTTCATCCCAGCATTCCGGGTGAAACAGGACGTGGTTCCGGGGCGGTATACGACGTTGTGGTTTGAAGCCACGCGGACGGGAACGTTTGATCTGTTCTGTACCGAGTATTGCGGCACGGGTCACGCCCAAATGGTTGGCCATGTCATCGTGTACGACGAGGATGAGTTTGACGATGCATTGCGCGAGTGCCGTGAGTGGATTGAGGATATCGACGATGCCCAGTTGCATCTCGCAGGTGCAAATTTGTTCAACCGTTGCCAGGCCTGCCATTCGCTGGACGGTTCGCCCGGGATTGGTCCATCGTTCCTGGAAACGCATGAGTACTTTCATGACCGCCGCGAACGCGACATGATCGACGGCACGCGAGCATTGGTCGATGAAAACTATCTTCGCCAATCGATTCTGAATCCGCGATGGAACACTGTTGCCGGCTATCAACCAGGGCAGATGCCAGTGTTTCAGGGCCAACTGAGTGAGCGTCAGCTCCGCTCGTTGATTGAATTCATCAAGCGGCTGGATGAGATTGAACTGGATGATCGCGGCCGACCGCAGGTGTTGTCGCCCGATCAAATCCGTGAACTTGGTGGGGATTCGCCTAATGACGCCGGTGCAGAGCAATAACGATCATGACCAGCATTCCTTCCAACACGCTCCATACGGATAACTACCTCAACCACACACGTGGGTTCATGTCGTGGGCCTTTACCCTCGACCACAAACGCATCGGCGTGATGTACCTCGTGTCCGTGCTCGTGGCCTTCTTCTTCGGTGGCATGGCAGCACTGGCGCTGCGGACGCATTTGATTGCTCCCGGCACCGAGATGCTCTCCGAGGATGCGTACAACCAGATGTTCACCCTGCATGGTGCCATCATGGTGTTCCTGGTGATCATCCCATCGGTGCCTGCGGCACTGGGGAACTTCGTTCTGCCCATTATGCTTGGGGCCAAGGACGTTGCCTTCCCGCGATTGAATCTCTTCAGCTATCACCTGTGGGTCATCGGCGCGATTTTCTTCTTGATGTCGCTGTTCACAGGCGGGCTTGACACTGGCTGGACCTTCTACACGCCATACTCCACTGATACCGCTTCGGCCATGGGTGGCGTGATCCCAGCACTGACCGGTGCGTTTATCCTTGGCTTTTCTTCGATCTTCACGGGCATGAACTTCATCGTGACGATCCACCGTTTGCGTCCGCCGGGGATGACATGGTTCCGCATGCCGTTGTTCCTTTGGGCGCTGTACGCCACGGCGGTGATTCAGGTACTCGCGACGCCAGTGCTCGGCATCACCCTGATGCTGCTGATTGTTGAGCGTGCGTTCGGCATTGGCATCTTCGACCCGGCCCTCGGCGGTGACCCGGTGCTGTATCAGCACTTCTTCTGGTTCTACTCCCACCCGGCCGTGTACATCATGATCCTGCCGGCGATGGGCATCATCAGTGAACTGGTTTCCGTCCACAGCCACAAGCATATTTTCGGCTATCGCTTTATTGCGTTCAGTTCGATTGCGATCGCGATTTTCGGCTTCCTGGTCTGGGGTCACCACATGTTCGTCTCGGGTCAGTCGGCCTTGCTCAACGTGATCTTTTCTGCAATCACGTTCAGCGTGTCGATTCCCTCAGCGATCAAGGTCTTCAACTGGTTGGCCACAATGTACAAGGGCAGCATCTCGCTCAATGCGCCGATGCTCTATGCCCTGTCGTTTATCTTCATCTTCACGATCGGCGGCCTCACCGGGCTGCACCTTGGTACCCTCGCGACGGACGTTCACCTGCACGATACATACTTCGTGGTGGCGCACTTCCATTACGTGATGATGGGCAGTGCGCTGTTTGCGATGATTGGCGGCATGCACCACTGGTGGCCCAAGATCACCGGACGCATGTACCACGAACTGACAAGTCAGATCGGGGCAATCACAGTGTTTATCGGCTTCAACCTGACGTTCTTCCCGCAGTTCATGCTGGGCAGTCAAGGTATGCCGCGTCGATATCACGATTACACCGGTGATATGTGGCTGCCCGAAACGGTGGAACTGTTTCACACGTACCACTTCTGGTCCACGATCGGCTCGTATGTGATGGCGGCAGGGTTTTTCCTCACGGCTGGATATCTCGTGCACTCGATTTTCCGTGGCAAACTCGCTCCGGCGAACCCGTGGGGCGGTCGCAGTCTTGAATGGCAATGCACTTCTCCGCCGCCGCATGACAACTTCGCGAAGCAGCCGACGGTGGGGGACTGCTACGACTTCAGCGTGCTGCGTTGGGATGAAGCCGAACAGGGCTACACCTGGCGTGAGGATGTGCCGAGGCCGGGCGAGGGCGATCGTGATCCATACGAGAAGGGGGAACTGGAATGAGCAATCCTGCCGAGCATCATCACATGGACGATCACGGTCACGACCATCCCCCGCACTTGGGTCACCACTGGGCGGACTCGCAACAGCAGTTTGAGGCCGGTAAGCTGGGCATGTGGCTGTTTCTGGCGACGGAAGTCCTGCTCTTTGGCGGTTTGTTCGTCGGGTATGCGGTGTGGCGTGGTAATGACCCGGAACTGTTTCAGTACGGCAGTCAATACCTCGACACGTGGCTTGGTGCGGTCAATACCGCAGTGTTGATCCTCAGCTCATTGACGATGGCTATGGCCGTCACCTATGCCCAACTCAACAAACAACGTGCGCTGATGGTTTGCCTTGTACTGACTTTCCTCGGCGCATGCGGCTTCATGACGATCAAGTACATCGAATACACCGACAAGTTCCAGGAAGGCCTGTTTCCTGGCGCTGCGTTCTATGACGGACCAAAGGATCGGGCTGCATCAAAGTATTGGGTGGAGGGGCGTCCGGTGATCACCCGCGAGACATTGCTCGAACTGAAGCGTGGGCTTGGTGAGCGGGTGCCGGAGTCAGACATTCGTCGGCCAGAGCGAACTCGAGCGATCGCGCAGGCGGAGATGTCCGCCATTGAACCCGCAGCGATCGGGCCGCGCGGCATGGGTGAAGATATCCGTCGTGAATTGCGGCCTCGCGCGGATGAGTATCCACCACCGCATCCGGTGCAGGATCCGAATCGGCCCACGAACGCGCATATGTTCTTCAATATCTACTTCATGATGACCGGTCTGCACGGCATACACGTGCTGGTTGGCATGATCGTCATTGGATGGTTGATCGTTCGGGCGGCCAAGGGGCATTTCAACAGCGAGTACTACACCCCAGTTGATCTCGGCGGGTTGTACTGGCATATCGTTGACTTGATCTGGATTTTCCTGTTCCCACTGTTCTACCTGATTCACTAAGCACACGGTTTCACCATGTCCGAAGCACCGCACGCAACCAAGACGACCGATGAGCACGGCCACGCGCATAGCGTGGGGCATGTCGTGTCACCCGCCATTCTCATCGCCAACTGCATCGCGCTGCTGATTCTGACCGTTATCACTGTCGCGGTGACGAAGCTGGATTTCATGGCACTGAACATTCACGAGGGCAACATCATCATCGCGCTGGCAATTGCCGTCGTGAAAGCTGCGTTGGTCTGTCTCTTCTTCATGCACCTGTATTGGGATCGACCCTTCAACACGTTCGTGCTGATTGGTTCCATTGCATTTGTTGCGCTGTTCATGGCGCTCGCCATGTTGGATACGTTTGAGTATGCGCGTGATCTTGTACCCGGTGATGGCGCAGGTGTGCTTGAGCGTATTCAAGCTGTCGATCCATGATGCACTCTGACGCAGCGACACGCGGGCGTCACACGATCCACCACGACGAGCACGCCTCGCCGTTTTCTGATCCTGATGCGAGGTTTGCCGCCGGCCGGATGGGTATGGCTATCTTCCTGATTTCCTTGGCCGTTCTGTTTGTTGCGGGAATCGTGGGGTACGCGGTCATTCGCATCAATTTCATGAAGTCAGCAGAGTTGACGTGGCCCAGTGACATGCCGCCGCTGCCGCTATCGCTCGTGCTCAGCACGGTGATCTTGATTGCCAGCAGTTGCACGTTGCATGGCGCGCTCAATGGTATCCGTGAGGACATGACGCAACGCGCGAGCAGACTGATGGCTGCCACAACGGTGATGGGCGTTGGATTCATGTTGCTGCAAGCGTGGGCTTGGTCAAGCTGGTTTGCAAGTGTTGGTGGCCTGTGGGAAGACTCACAACCGCACCGCTGGGCACTTGCCAGCTTCTATGTGCTCACCGGCATTCACGCGTTACACGTTGTCGGCGGGCTGGTGCCGATGTTCATTGTCACGATCAAGGCATTCAGAAAACGCTACAGCGCTGCACACTATGCAGGCATCTACTACTGCAACATGTACTGGCACTTTCTCGGCGTGGTCTGGCTGGTGTTGTATCTCATCCTCCTGCTCGGGAGCTGAGCACGCTGGGCGCAAAAGATGGTCGACACCTTCCGGTGTCGACCGCCGCGCTCCGACTTCTAGTTCATTCTTAGAACGCAAAGACTGCGTCAAGCACACGGGCGATAATGCCGCGATCGGTCGCGTTGCGCAGGTCGCCCTTGTGAACCTTTTCAATCGTCAGGTTGTGCAGTTGATTGGAGAGGATGGTGTTCGTTGCGGTGATATCTTCCTGGCGGCACACGCCAGTGACTTTCATCACGGATTCCTCTCGGTCGGTCTTGATATAGGTGCGAGCTTCGAGGATGAGATTGCCATTGGGTAGCACCTCAATCACTTCCGCCGTGATGCGGGCTGAGAAATCATCACGACGTCGAAACTCGCCATCCCCGGAGAACTCCTTGTTGAAGTCCATGCGAAGCTCAGGCATGTTGGTGGTACGACCTGCCTGAATCTGCAGTTGCAGGAGATCAGTCAGTGAAAATGCTGGGAATCGTGGTATTCCTCCATTGAGGCCGTATTCCTTGTCGGTCTCCACTTCGTGCCGACTGCGCGCTTCACTCTGTTCACGCACAATAATCTGTACAAGATCATGTCGCTGAATCACGCGCGGCTCTTCTGGTGCGATGGCGAACATGCTCGCGTTGCGCAAAGCGTGATTATCCTTCTGTTCATTGGCATGTGTGGAGGTTGTGGTCGGTCGTGCCAACAGCGAACTGCTCGGTGCAGGATCGGTGGCTACGGCAGACAGCGTGCCGAGCAGCAATACAGCGGTAGGCAAAGCAACGATGGCGGTATTCAGAATCATGAGCATCTCGGAAGTGTGGCTAGTGGATGAACGAATATGTATTGCCGCGAAGCACGCGTCCATGCATGCTTCGCGGCAATTGCTTCAGCGGCTGAGATTGACAATGGCCTCATTGGGGCCGGTCACAACGGCCAGGAATGTCTCGCGTTCTCCCAATTTGCGAAATTCGATGGTGTCACCCTCGCCGGCATCCGCGCGAGCTTCCGCCTGCATAGCAATGACGGTCGAGCCGACAAGACAGCGAACGATGACATGCTCACCGCGACGCACGAGCATCTCGCGGCGAAGGTGATGCTCACGAAGCATGTCGCCTTCACGCAAACGTGTCTGTGCATGACGGCCGACCACACTGGCTGCATCCTGCACCACGCCGTTGGTTCCGGGTGACATCCATTGATGGTCAACGTGAAGCGCGCGTTCTTCGATGACTTCGTTGCGGCGAATCTCATCGCGAACCATCAGCACCGGCGTTCGCACCAACGGCGAAACGCTGATCGTCCTGCGATGATCAATCAAACCGTCCACCCACACACGCACCGTCAAATCGATGCGGCTGCTGCGAATGTTGCTTACCGGCTCCAACTCAAACTGCTGCTCACCGGGTGACGCATCCAGAAAGTCTGCATGTCGTTCATCAAAGCTCAGTTGTACATCGTTCGGATCGGCATCAAGCCGGTTGGCAATGTAGGTTGCGATCATGCCGCGCAATGTGCGTTGCTTGGCCAATTCGCTGGCAAGCCGATGTTGCGGCCGCTCACGTTTTTCTTCACGGCGTTCAACGGAACCGCCATTGATCGCTGCGCCGCTCATGGCCAGTGGGGGCCCAGTATCGCCGCTGCGCCGTGGGCGAACGGTCACGCTGCGGCCGCTGAGGGTCGTCCGCCCCCAATGCACGCCAGCATCATCCAACTTGGCTCGTACCTGCCGAAGGGAAATTTCCACTGCGGCGGTAGGATCGGATAACTCGGCAATGAGCAGATCGCTGAACCGCTTCGCATCCTCGCCGCTCAGATCAGCGATATCCGCCAGATACACCTTGGTGGCATCAGGGGCCAGACGCACCGCGCTGCGAAGCGTGATTGATCCGGCAAATGCGGAGCAAGTCATCGCCATGGCCAGGGCGAGTGTGAAGCACGTTGTGAAGATTCGGTCAGTCATGGTTGTTCTTTCAATTCGTGATCAATTAGAAGCGGCGGAGGCGGCCGATGGTCTGCAGTGCTTCGTCCGCTGCCTGGATGGACTGGCTGTTCATCTCAAAGGCCCGCTGAGTGCGGATGAGATTCACCAGTTCCACGACTGGATCGACGTTGGACCCTTCCAGGAAACCCTGACGAATTGCACCGCGGCCGCCATCAAGCGGGTCGCCCACAGCCGGTTCTCCAGATGCTTCAGTCTGCACGTACAGGTTCTCGCCAACCTGCTTGAGGCCGACGGGGTTGACAAATGTGGCGACTTCCAGCGTGCCGAGGTCTTCGAGATCGGCCTGGCCGGAAATGCCTGCGTACACCGTCCCATCCGGCAATACCGTGATGCCGGTGGCGTCCGGCGGGACCTGGATGTTCGGCAGTAAGCGGCGGCCTTGATCGTTGGCCAGGACCAATTCACCTTCCGCATTGAGCGTGAAGTTGCCTGCACGGGTGTAGGCGATGCCGTTTTCGCCAAGTTCATCCTCAACTTGCACTTGGAAGAATCCGTCTCCATCAATAAGGAGATCAAACTCACGGCCGGTCTGCTGTGCGGGACCCTGGCGGAAATCAAGCTGCGTACCGGAGACCTTGGTGCCGAGGCCGACATAGGTGCCCATAGGACGCTGATCGCCGTTGATATTCTCCGCGCCTGGCTGGGCCTTCTCAATATAGAGCAGGTCCTGGAAGTTCACGCGGCTGGCTTTGAAACCATCCGTGTTGGAGTTCGCCAGATTGTTGGCGATCACATCAAGGCCCGTGCTTAGTGCGCTGAGGCCTGTGGAAGCAGAATGAAGGGCGACAATTGCCATTGAAATCTCCTGGTCCGGACTACCCAAGTCCGTGAATGTGTTCTTCGAAGTACAGACCCTAGACCACCAAACACCTGCTCGTTATGCCACCCGTCCGAATGTATTGATCGCCTGATCCATAATGTGATCGTGGTACTGCATCATGGTGGCGTTAGATGAGACTGCCTTGGATGCGCCGATCATCGCATTCATCGCCATGATCGGATCCACAGCACTGGCTTCAATATGTCCCTGCACCACTGCTGCATCTGCAGGTACCAAGGCAGCAGGCGATTGCGGGTCAAGGCGAAGCAAGCTGGCACCGGCCTTCTGCAGTAGCGAAGGGTCGGTCGGCTGAACAATTTGTAATGCGGCGACGATCCGGCTGTTTTGCGAGATCTCGCCATTTGCGTCAATTCGCGTGTTGAGGTTCGGATCAAGCTGAATTGGCTGGTTGTTGGCATCCAGCACCCGCTTGCCTGTGGCAGCCATCACCAGCGTTCCGTTGTTGTCGAGTGTAAGGCGACCATCGCGGGTGAGGAATCCGCCATCAACTGCGAAGAATCCATCGCCTTTCAACGCCAGATCAAAGGTGTTTTCAGTCTTCTCCAACGCGCCTTGAGTGAGACTGACACGAGTCGGTTGCAGGAAGTGGCCGCCGCCGAGTTTCTCCAGCATCAGCTTGGCATCCATCGGTTGCATGGAGCCGTCCAGACGTGCAGGCAGTCGTTCACGGGTGATGGCGATATCCGGCTTGTAGCCGATCGTGTTGACGTTGGCGAGATTGTTCGCATATACGTCCTGTTGATGCATGCTGCTTTGTGCGCCGGTTGCGGAAAGGTACAGGCCGTAGTTCATGGGTATTGCTCCTGAAGCGTGCCCGGCACGTCGGCCAGCTCCAGTTCAGCAATTGCCTGGGCAGCTTCAGCCGTGTGAATCGCCGCAGCCACTTGAGCGAGACGGACGGCTTCCGCGCCGAGATCAACTGGGCCGTTTGACTGAGCGTTGACAATGAACTGTCGGACATGTTCTCGCATGGTTGGCACTCCTTGCCGGTTCGCGACGTTGAGCACATGCAAGTGGCGTGCCTGTGTCCGAAGGCGGTTATCACCGGAAAATGGTTCCATCCGGCTGTATCATGAGAGCCAGGACGGCGCAACTTCTGCGGATGCTGCGCAAAGTCGTGCCCAAGGGGGTCGGCATTTCTGGCGAGCTGTGCAGTAGCGTGCCGATACCGATTGAGCTTCACGATGAAGCGATTGGAGACACGTCATGGAAGACGTTGCCGCCAGAGATCGGCACGACCACACAATCGCCAATTGCACCTGTCCACACATCGATCGTGATGACCCGAGATGCGCTTCGCGGTTCAACATCGGCCGACTGGACCAGGCGTTCAGTGTTTGTTTTGGCTCATTTCATGGTTGCCCGATGTTCCATCGCATCAATCACGAACAGTTCCGCCGGGAGCGTCAGGTTGATGCACGAGTCCCGTTGATTACGATCACTGCTCATGGACGGTCCATCCCGCTTCGACCAACCGGTACGTGACTTCCAGGCCTTTCTGGCCGTGGAGGTTGGTGCAGCAACAGCGACGATCGAAGCGTATAGCCGCGACCTGCGCGACCTGACCACCGATCTGCTTGATCGAGGCGTCGCTGGCCCTGAAGAGGTCACGCCGCAATTGCTCTCGGGCCACCTGCGTTCGCTGCATCGTGACCATGGGCTGCAGCCGAGTTCCATCACACGTCATCTTGCCACGCTGCGCGTGTTTTTCCGTTTTCTGCATGCCAACGGCAGGATTCAGCAGAACCCCGCGCGGTTGTTAGAACGACCAACGCAGTGGAGGCGTCTGCCGGGTGTGCTTTCGCCGAAGCAGATGCGAGATCTGCTCGAAGCACCCACGCCGGATTCCGGCCGCCTCTGGTTGCGCGACAAGGCCATGCTTGAGTTGATGTACGCAGCAGGGTTGCGAGCTACTGAGGTCGCTGAGCTGAAAATCAGTGATTACAACCCCACGCTCGGCATGCTGCTCGTGACCGGCAAGGGTTCCAAGCAGCGCATGGTGCCTATCGGTCAACCCGCAGAACAGGCGGTGCAGCGATATGTTTGTGAACTGCGTGAGCCAATGATGCTGCGTTATGATGACAAACGCGACCAGAGGCGATTGCTGCTCTCGCAATTTGGCAAACCGCTTGAACGTGTGGCAGTGTGGCAAATCGTTCGACGATGTGCACAACGTGCCGGATTACACAAAGCGTACCCGCACATGCTCCGTCACAGCTTCGCGACACATCTGCTCGGTGGAGGGGCGGACCTCCGCGTTGTGCAGGAATTGCTTGGCCATGCCGACATTTCAACCACACAGGTGTACACGCACGTCGATCGCACACGCTTGCGCGAAGTGATTCGTAACCATCACCCTCGACCATGAAACTTGAAAACTGTGGGAGGCACATATGGATAACACCGAAGCACACTGGTGGAACACCTTCTTCGATGATGACTACGCGGCATTCGGCATCGCAGCAGAGCCGGAAGCCGATGCGACACTTGCCCGATCGCTCATCGGTCTCATGGGCCTTTCCAACGGAGATGCGGTGTTCGACCAATGCTGCGGCATTGGGCGGCTGAGTTTTCCCTTTGCCGAGGCGGGTTTGCGCGTCGTTGGTGTGGATATCACACCCGGCTACATCGAGCATGCACGACGCGAAGCAGAAGCGCGAAATCTGGCATGTGAATTTCACTGTGCCGATGCACACGATTTCGCGGTTGCCGATCCATGCAACGGTGCGTTTAACTGGTTTACGAGCTTTGGGTATCACGATGACGATGCTCGCAACATATGCATGTTTCAGCGTGCGGCTGATTCACTAAAGACCGGCGGGACGTACCTGGTCGAGTATCAGAACTTCGCGCGTATTTGGCGTGCATTTCAACGGGTTTTTATCGTGCGCCGACAACGCGAGGACGGCGAACTGATTGTGCTTCAGGAGCACATGCCAAACTTTGAAACCGGCATGATGCAATCGGAGTGGACATTCATCCATCCCGATGGCCGGCGCGTTGTGCATCGCCCGGAAAACCGCATGTACATGCCGCACGAAATCGTGAACATGCTTAAGCAATGCGGCTTTGGTGAGTTTCAATTGCTTGGCTCGCATGAAGGCGAGGTCTTCACCCGCGAGAGTTTCCGGCTGATCGTGTTGGCAAAGAAGTTGTAAGTCGCCGCGAGAGAGCTTACCAGTCGCGTTCGTGTGGCGGGGGGTCAGGCAGCGGTTGAAGCTTTGCTTCGGGGTAGTCCCATAGGCGCTTGGCTTCTTCCAGAGCGGGATGACCATTGATTTGCAACGGCGAGCCCTGGGCGAGCAGTTGATCGACATGGCGACGGCCGAGACGCGTGGTGAACGTCGCTTGGCCATTGTCATACTCACGGTCGAGCACTTCAGCTTTGCGCTCAAGAAAATCTATGGTGCGAGAGTCTGACAATGGAGTGGTGATTGTCACCTCGCGTACACCGCCGAGCATGATGTCCAGCGCACGTTCGGCAAGCGCGTCAAGACCCTTGCCGGTTTTCGCGCTGGCGGTGATGGCATCTGGGAACTCATCGAGCCACGGTTCCAGTGGGTCGCCACCACCGGGCAGCGGAGTGAGTTTGTCCACCTTATTCAGCACCAGCAGGCGCTCCTGATCTTTCGCCCCGATTTCATCGAGCGTTCGTTTCACAGTGCCGAGCTGCATGCGCGCATTGGGGTCAGCGACATCGACAACGAGAATGATCAAATGCGCGTAGATGGTTTCTTCCAGCGTCGATCGGAACGACGCTACAAGATGGTGGGGCAGATCGCGGATGAAACCGACGGTATCTGAAAGCAACGCTTCGTTGCCGCGCGGCAGTTTCCATTTCTCGATGCGCGTTGACAGTGTGGCGAAGAGCTTGGAATGCGCAAACGCACCACCGCCTTCGGTGAGTGTGTTGAAGAGTGTCGATTTGCCGGCATTGGTGTAACCGACGAGCCCCGCTGTGAAGTGATCGATCTTCCGGTTGGCGACCTCACGTGCCTTGCGTGCCTGCACTTCCTCCAATTCGCGTTTGAGATGCGAAAGCCGACGCTGCACGATGCGGCGGTCGATTTCGAGTTGCTGCTCACCCGGGCCGCGTGTGCCGATGCCCACTGGCGCGCCGCCGACGATTTGGCCGAGGTGGTCCCACATGGCTCGCAGGCGGGGGTAGGTGTACTCAAGCTGAGCGATTTCCACCTGAAGCTTGGCAGCGTGTGTCGCGGCACGGTTGGCGAAGATGTCGAGGATCAATTCGCTACGGTCGATAATTTTCGTTGATGTTTCCTGCTCCAAATTGCGAATCTGAGCAGGAGAAAGATCGTTGTCAAAGATGACCAACGTGGCTTTGGTCATGTTGATCAATTCAGTCAGTTCCTCGACCTTCCCTTTTCCGAGGTATGTCCGTCCACGTGGCTTTTGACGCCGCTGGACGAGTTCACCCACGACGCTTGCACCGGCCGTTTCGGTCAGTGCTCGAAGTTCGCTGAATGGGTCAGCCGGATCGACATATTGCCGGGGCAAATGTACGCCGACGAGAACCGCCTTCTCGGAAACGACACGGAGCTGTTCGCGTTGCTGTTGGGACATAAGACGAAGCACATTGTAGGACGTACGCAAGGTGGATTCGCAGCAGAATAGCCGGTTTAGCTCCACGCCCCGCTGAATGGCTGAGTCCGCCTATCATTGTCCTCCCGCACTCAACCAGGAGTCTTTGCCCGTGCGAAGTAAGAAATTCATCGCCCCCGCATTGCTGATTGTTCTGACCGGATCCTTGCTCGTGCAGTTGCCGCTGGCGATTGCCGACCGCAGCTCAGTGTACGAGTGGTTCAATCCGATCATCGACGTTCGCGACCTGCTCATTCGCACTTACGTCACGGAACCTGACCAAGACAAGATGCTGCAGCTCATGATCGAAGGCATGATCGACGCGCTGGACGATCCGCACACGTCATACATTCCGCCCGCCCGGCTGGCGGACTTTGAACGTCAGATGCACGGTACGTACGTCGGCATCGGTGCGGAAGTGAACGTCGTTGATGGCTACCTCACCATCATTTCACCCATGGATGGCTCGCCCGCGTTGGAAGCGGGCGTCATGGCGGGTGACACCGTGCTGGAAATCGAAGGTGAATCGACCTTCAACGTGCCCATCACCGAATCCATCAATCGTTTGCTCGGTGAACCCAATACGCCTGTGAACATTCGTGTGCGTCACGTTGATGGGACAGAGCAGGATCTGACCATTATCCGCCGACGCATTGTCACCACGACCGTCCGAGGTCTCGTGCGTTCTGGCGAGCAATGGAACTATTGCCTCGATCGTGACCTTGGCCTTGCTTATGTACGCATCACCCAGTTCACGCAATCTACTCGTGAAGAATTGTATAACGTACTGAACGCGCTGAGCCGTGATGATCTCAACGGTCTTGTCATGGATATGCGAGATAATCCCGGCGGCTCGCTCGCAGCGGCAGTGCAGGTGGCCGACCTGTTTCTTGATTCCGGACCGGTGGTATCGGTTCGTAATCGACATGGCAAGGGCGACACGTTCCAGGCCAGTAGAGAAGGGACCTTGCCGGATCTTCCGATGGTGATCCTCGTAAACGGTGCCTCTGCATCAGCAAGCGAGATCGTCGCCGGTGCGTTGCAGGAAAGCGGTCGTGCGAAGGTGCTCGAGACGCGAACCTACGGCAAGGGGTCAGTTCAGGAGGTGCGAGAGCTTCCCTTTGATCAGGGAACGCTCAAGTTCACGACTGCGCACTACCACTTGCCCAGCGGTCGTAACCTCAATCGCCTGCCGGATAGTGAAGTTTGGGGTGTGGATCCTGATCCCGGCTTTGTCATGCCGGTCCCCGATCGCGAATATCTGGAAATCGTTCGAACGCGGCGTGAATTTGAGATTATCCGTGACGCGAACAATGGTGTTCCGTCCTGCACGGATGCCGACTGGATTCGAGAACACCTGCTCGATACGCAGCTTGCTGCCGCAATTGAGTCGCTTGCGGCTCGCGTTCAGGGCGAGCCCTGGCCTGCGCCCGGCGGTGATGTGGAAAGCACGCATGTCGCGTTCGATCAGGAAATGACGCGCATTGCCGATGAACGCACGCGGTTGATTGAGCGATTGGGCACCGTCGAACGCCGTTTGAATGAACTTCAGGATTTGGCTGCCGACGCCGGCCGGGAACGCCTCCTACCTGAAGATGTCGATCTGCTCAATGGCGTCGTCACCGTTCGTGATCGACATGGCAATGTCATCGGTGAATACCGCATCGACGGTGGCGATATGAATCTTGCCCTTCAAGGCATGCGACTGACGCCCATTGAGGATGAGTAGGCCGCACTGTCATGCCCGTCATCCTCGGCATCGAATCAAGTTGCGATGAAACCGCCGCAGCCGTCGTGCGCGATGGCACGCGTGTGCTGAGCAATGTCATTGCGACGCAGCATGAACTGCACGAGCAGTATGCGGGTGTAGTGCCGGAGATCGCCAGTCGGGCCCACCTGCAGCGCATCTCGCCGGTCGTGCGCGAAGCAGTATCGCAGGCGAGTGTTACGTTGGACGAACTCGATGCCATTGCTGTTGGTCACCGGCCGGGGCTGATCGGTTCATTGCTTGTGGGTGTCAGTGCAGCCAAGGCGCTGGCATGGTCGCTGGGCAAGCCGATCATCGGCGTTGATCACATTCACGCGCATCTGCACGCGGGGCTGCTCGAAGTCCAGCCGGCTGCGTTTCCCGCGCTTGGGTTGGTCGTCTCGGGCGGGCATACGAGTCTGTTCCTGCTCAACGGTCCGCTGGACATCCAGTTGCTTGGTTCGACCATCGACGATGCCATCGGCGAAGCGTACGACAAAGCCGCGACAATTCTGAATCTTGGCTACCCAGGTGGGCCGAAGCTCGATGCACTCGCCCAGCATGGCAATGACCGCGCCCATGACCTGCCTGTTTCAATGCTCAGCAGGGACAGTCTGGATTTTTCCTACAGCGGCCTGAAGACCGCGCTGCTTTACGCGGTGCAGGGCAAACCCGAACGGGGGAAGTCCGGCGCATTGGATCGCGCCGCAACGCAACTGACCGATGAGCAAAAGGCCGACTATGCTGCGTCGTTTCAGCGAGCAGCCGTGACAGCCGTTGTCCGGAAGGTCAAACGCGCGCTCGGCCAGCATCCAGTGCAAACGTTGCTCACGGGCGGGGGGGTCACTGCCAATTCTCGCTTGCGTCGTGAACTCCTCGAACTCGGCGAGCACCGTGGAGTCGATGTGCGTCT
>PWVT01000273.1 GCA_003562195.1 Phycisphaeraceae bacterium
CCACTTTCAAACTGATCCACGACCCGGATTCACCCATTCCAACACCGATCAAATGCGGCTGCTAGAATAATCTATTGAGTGGGTCGCCCGCTGTGGCGGTTTCGCAGCGCGAAACGGAGCCGGTTTATTACGCACAAAAGACTTCCCATTGTAGGAATTGGCGCGTCGGCCGGCGGGCTGGATGCGATGACTGCGCTGTTCGATGCGGGGCAGTCGCTGGAGGGCATGGCGTTTCTCGTCGTCCAGCACCTGGACCCGAAGGGTGAAAGCCATCTGACCGAACTGCTTGCCAAGCACACATCGCTCAAGGTGCGGCCGGCACAGGACGGGCTGGTGATCAAGCCGAACCATATCTATGTCTGCATTCCCAATCGCGATCTCGTAGTAAAGGATGGCAAACTGCGCCTGCTCGGCACCGAAGCGGAGCGCAGTCAGCGCAGGCCGATTGATCGGCTGTATGACTCGATGGCGTCGGAGTACGGCGACTGCGCGATTGCGATCATTCTCTCCGGCACGGCGGCGGACGGGTCGCGCGGCATCTCCGCGATCAAGACCGAAGGCGGCATGGTGATGGTTCAGGACCCGGAGACGGCGGAGTACGACGGCATGCCGCGCAATGCGATCAGTACCGGGCTGGCGGATCTGGTGTTGGCAGTCGAGGAGATGCCGGAGGTGTTGCAGCGATTGGCGGCGCAGCCGAATGTGGATTGCGTGGCCGAAGGCGATCGCGATCTGGATGCGGAAGAATCGGATGCGGAAGAATCGGATGCGGAAGAATCGGATGCGGAGGAATCGGATGGGGATCGCGATTCGCTGCACAGCATTCTGAGCGTGCTGCACGATCAGTTTGATTACGACTTTGCGGATTACAAGCGGCCGACGCTGCTGCGGCGCACGCAGCGGCGGATGAGTCTGCGGAACGTCGATGCGTTCGATGCGTACGCGCAACTCGTGCGCGAAGATTCAGAGGAAGCCGCAGCGCTGTATCGCGATCTGATGATCAACGTGTCGAGTTTCTTCCGCGATCCGAAGGCGTGGGAGGAACTGGACAAGCAGGTCATCGAGCCGCTGGTGGCCCGGCGCGAGAACGGCGATGAGATTCGGGTCTGGTCGGCAGGGTGCGCAACGGGTGAGGAAGCGTACACGATCGGCATGGCGCTACTGGAGAAGATCGAACAATCCGGCAAGCGCATCAGGCCGCAGGTCTTCGCCACCGATGTGTCGGACAGTCTCAGCGTCGCGCGGGCGGGGGTGTATCCGCAGACGATCGAAGCGCAGCTTTCGTCGGATCGGCTGTCGAAGTTTTTCATCAAGCGCGAATCGACGTATGAAATGAAGAAGCACCTGCGCGACCTGATCGTCTTCGCGCGGCACAACGTGATCAGCGATCCGCAGTTCTCACGGATGGACATCATCATTTGCCGCAACTTGCTGATTTATATTGAGCCGGACACGCAGCGGAAGATTCTGGGGATGTTCAACTTCGCGCTGCGCGATGGCGGGGCGCTGTTTCTGGGCAGCGCAGAGACGATCGGCATGCAGGGGGAACTGTTCGAGCCGCTCTCCGCGCCGTGGCGGATTTTCCGCTCGCGGCGGGTCGTGCATGCGGGGCGGTTTGATTTTCCGAGGTTCTCGGTAACGGATCAGCGGCGCGGCGCGCTGGGGCAGACGAAGAGCCATCGGCCGGCGCGGGATGCGTACCAGACGATGGCGCAGCGCGCGCTGCTGGACCGGTACGCCCCGCCTTCGGTGGTGATCGATGCGGATCATCAGGTGCTGGTATATCACGGCGATACCTCGCGGTATCTGGCGCAGCCGGGCGGCGAGCCGACGCGCGATCTGCTGGCGCTGGTTTCGCCGGGCATCAGGCCGTCGCTGCGTCATGCGATCAACGAAGCGGGCAGCGAGCAGCGATCGGCGACGAGCGTGAATGCATCGATCAAGGATGGCGAGCCCCGCCGGGAGGTGATGCTGACCGTCAGTCCGATCGGCCAGCCGCGCGAAGAATCGCCGCTCTTGCTGGTGAGCTTTGAAGAGCCGGCGGAAGCGGTGGATGGCGTCGCGCGTGAATCAGAGGACAGCGACAGTCGCAGTGAATCGGGCCATACGGTCGATCAACTGGAAGAGGAACTGCGCCTGACGCGGCAGGACCTGCACGATGTTTCCGAGCAGTACGACCAGCTGGTCGAGGAGTACAGCACATCCAACGAAGAGATGCTCTCGATCAACGAGGAACTGCAATCCGCGAACGAAGAACTGGAAACGTCCAAGGAAGAGTTGCAGTCGCTCAACGAGGAACTCAACACGCTCAACAACGAACTGCGCAGCAAGGTTGAAGCGGTCGAGCAGACGAACAACGATCTGAACAATCTTCTGGTCAGCACCGAGGTGGCGACGCTGTTTCTGGATACAGACTGCCGCATTCGCTGGTTCACCCCGGCGATCAAGAAGGTGTTGCGGCTCATCCCGTCGGATGTTCGTCGGCCGATCAGCGATCTGGCATCAAGGGTGACGGGTTCGGACCTTGAACCGGAAGCGAAGAAGGTGCTGGAAACCCTCGTCTCCGTTGAGACGGAGGTCAAGAGCGAACAAGGGCACACGTATATTCGCCGGGTGTTGCCGTATCGCACGACGGACAATCGCATCGATGGCATCGTCGTAACGTTCGTCGATATCACGGAACACAAAAAGAGCGAGCAGCAGCGCGAGCGATTGATGCACGAGTTGAGCCACCGCATCAAGAACACCCTGGCCACCGTGCAGGCGATCGTGCAAGGCGTGGGCCGGCGGTGCAAGACGCTGCCGGAGTTTCTTACTGCGTTCGAGCCGCGCCTCGCTGCGCTGGCCCGCGCGCATTCACTGCTGACGTTGCCGGGCGATGAGCGCATTGAACTGCGACATCTGCTCAAGCGTGAACTCACGCCGTATGTCGGTGAAGATTCCAGTCGCGTCATCATCGAAGGCGATGCGCTCGCGCTCAATCGCGAGCCGGCCATCGCGCTTGAGTTGGTGTTTCATGAACTGGTCACCAATGCCGTCAAGTACGGCTCGCTCTCCAACGAAACTGGCACGATCACGGTTCGCTGGAAGCGCACGAAAGACGAGCAAGGCGAGCATGCGCAGATCGAGTGGGTCGAGGCCGCCGGCCCGCCGATTGAATTGAAAGGTGAATCCGGATTCGGCTCGCTGCTGATCGAGAGCAGCATTGCCCATGATCTTGCGGGCACAGTAGACACGCAGTTCAAGCCAGGTGGTTTGCACTGCGTCATTGAATTTCCCCTCTCGGAAGGAGAGAACCATGACACCAACAACAACGCGAGCAAAGTCGACACAGGGATCGCTGCGGGAATCGGGCGCAACTGACCGCAACCGCGATCAATTGGTCGGCCTGAGAATTCTGATCGTCGAGGATATCGGCATGGTCGCCAGCGCCCTGAAAACCATGCTCGAAGAGCTTGGCTGCACCGTCGTCGGCATCGCCGCGCGCGTGCCGGAAGCGGAGAAATTCGCACAGCATGAACAGCTTGACGGCGTGCTGCTGGATCTGAATCTCGGCGGCGAGTATTCGTTCGCCGTCACCGACATGCTGCATGAGCGGAACATTCCGTTCATCATCCTGTCCGGCTACGACGTTGAGCAACTCTGCCCGAAGCTTGCCGATGAGCCGCAGATGCCCAAGCCCTTCGACCGCGCGCCGCTGGAGGCGATGATGCTGAAGGTGTTCTGCGGTCAGGGGCGTCGTGAGAAACGCGCTGACGCCGGTTCGCCGCGCACGCGCGGGCCGCAGAAGACGCGCGGCGAACTGGAAAGCGCCATCTGCCTGGGCATGACGCGCTTCGAGCAGGAGTACATGGGCCGTGGGCCGCACGATGTGCAGGCCACTCTGCTCAACGATCTGCTCGTCGTCCGCATGAAGGGCGTGATGAGCGCCGCCGAGCAGCACCTGGTGGAGACCCAGCCGCCGGAGAAGGGCCGCGATCTGCTCAAACAGGTGCGGACGCAGATGATGGAGAGCGCCCGCAAGCAGATTGATTCGATGATCCAGGTCATCACCGGCGTGAAGGTGCGGTCGCTGCATCACGACATCAGCACCCGGACGGGCGAGGAAGTCGTGGTCTTCACCCTCAGCGAGGAACCGACCTGCCGGGAAGTGAGCCGGAGAGACCGTTAGCAGTTCTGTGACGTCTCACGCATATCCCGATGCGTTGATCGCCCATGGGCAGTCCTCTCATGACGGCAAGGAGTCAGCGATGGAACCGACGAACGATACGAAGAAAGATATTCCCCCGGTGTCGATCGAGCTTGACCGTGATGACAGATTGCCCGGCCTGCGCATCCTGATCGTCGAGGACATGGGCCTGATCGCCCATGAACTGCAATTGATGCTCGAAAAGATGGATTGTCACATCGTCGGCGTGGCTTCGCGGCTGAGTGAAGCAAAGATGCTCGCACAGACCACCGGGGGCCTTGACGGCGTGCTACTCGACCTGAACCTCTCCGGCGAGAATTCATACCCCGTCGTAGAAATCCTCCACGAGCGAAACATTCCGTTCATCATCATGTCCGGCTACGACACCAGCCACATCCGCGTCGACTGCGCGACCGACGCCCATCTGCAAAAGCCGTTCAGCCACATTGAACTCGTCGAAATGATGCAGCGCACGTTCCGGCCGGAGAATACGGGTTGAGTCTACAGCCGACCGTGGGCGTTCCAGTGCTTGTTACCGCTCGATCACGCACAGAACACATTTCCCGACTCGATCATCGCGCCCCAGGGGCCATGTTCGCAAGGAGATCCTGTAGTGGATTCAAATGAGAAGTTTACAGCACTTCCACTGGTGTTTAGAGCAGGCCTGGTTCAATCGTAGCGAGACGGGGAGTGCGGACGTTCCGTCCGCACGACTCCCGCGCGGGTGGGACACCCGCGCTCCCCGCTAGGTTTGCACTTCTGTCGCTCTAGCTTGTTGCCTTGCACCGTACCTGGATCACGACCAGTATGATGCGAATTCGGCATGCAGGAATAAATCTAATCGGAATGCTGATTGTTCTGGTGTCACTGTGTCGACCGGTACGTATACGACAGTCATATTTCTCATGCCCTGTGTGCTGAGTAAGCAAAACCACGGAAGCGATTGCTTCCAAAACCTACAACAATGAGGAGTTCATCGCCATGAAGCGTCAATTCCACTGTTTCGGTACGTGCTGTTTCTCGACCATGAGTGTCGCTGGGATGGTGGTCGCAATCGTCACTGCCGCCGTGGCAGCAGATTCAACCATGACCATCACGATCAAGGTTAATGAGGAGCCCACAATCGTGCTTGTGGATAACTTCCGGGACGAAAGCAACGGTTTGTTTCACTTTGCCGACAGTTACGTCGATCCGGCTGGCAGGTGGATCATCGGATGGAACTACTGGGTCGATCCGAACCCGCTCGAGCAGGATGCCGCGTTCCTCGGTTCGACCGACGTAACCAATTTCTCTGGAGACGAGGCAGAGTTCAAGGTCATGCTCGACACCCTGCTGTGTCCACCGATCATTGGGCCGTCTCTGCTAGGTGCGTTCGTCAAGGCAGCGATCTACACGAACGATGATGGTGGCTCAATGCGGGATGTCAATCAGCAGGCGATATGGACGTTCGTAGCGGATGGCGTTGGAGTCCGCCCGGTTTTCGTCTCACCGTTCCTCCTGAGTTTCAGTGGAAACGGGAGTGCGTCGTTTTCCACCAGCTTTGGACTGCCGTTTCCAAGCGAACCAGCACCTTCGATCCACGAAACCGCCGGATTTCTGCATCAATTTGCGTTAACTGACGGCGATACTGCAAAATTTACGACGTCGTTGTATGTGGGTGCTGAAGCGGAAAACCTGGGGGAATGTTTGGACGAAGGGCCTCGGGTCGGCGATTTAAACCAGGACGGAGTCGTGAACGCATCAGACTTAGTCATGTTGGTTAGTGCGTGGGGATCCTGTCAGGAATGTGATGCCGACTTGAATGGGGACGGTCAGGTCAACATCATTGATCTGCTGCTACTGCTCAGCAATTGGGGTTGATACCGATACGCGGGTGACACGTTGAAGGCGTGAAATGATCGAACCCAGCATCGGTTGCGATATCAACCGATGCTGGGATTATTTGCGCATGGTAGAGAGCACAATGAATGACCTCGGTTCTGATTTATTGTTATAGAACCCAAGAAAAGGTTGATCATGCCCTTGCTTTTGAGGATGGATGTTGTACAGTCGAGACACGTGGAGTGATCTAGGGATCGCTTGGTGAACTCCATACAACACAGAGCGAATTGCCGGAAGACGATTTGAAGGGCAGTCAGGCCTGATTCAGGCCATGAAGCCAAGCAAATAGTAAGCCGACACAATTGATTACCCCTGAACAGGTGGTCGATGGTGTCGGCTTGTTTCGTTTTGTTCGTGTCGGTTGGAACGTACTGGAGCCGAGAGGTGCTCTCGCGGGATGAGATCTTGCGCCCGACCAATCCATGTGACCAGGAACGTCACAGAATCAGGACGAAGGCAAGTTGCGAATCGGACAGCATTTAGGAGAAAAGATATGAAATTCTTGACCGGGCGACAGTCCCGACCCATTGGCACGACCCTTCTCGCGGCAGGTCTAGCAGCAGGCATTGGTCTCACTCAATCAACGCACGCGTCTGTTGCGATTCCGTTTGTATCGCTCGACTGGAGTGCAAGCGGCACGGACCATCAGAACACCTACCTGATGCACCAGGACAGCGATACTCACTGGTACGATAATTCAAGCAATGCATGGGTCTTTGAAGGCGGTGACACCAGTTCGGCATGGGGGTTGAGCTGGAACATGACAGCGGGAGATGTACTTGGTACGACGACTGGTGATGCGGGTATCAGTCAATTCATCAATGCCAATCTAGCCGTGACGAACAACTCCGACAGCTTTCAGACTTTTTCTGGTCTGGTGACGTTCCTTCTGCCCAAGGAATTCGTCGGTGGAACGCTGATGAATGGGTCCGTCAGCGCGAGCGTCCAGGATGTTTTCGGCGATGGGGCTGAGATTCGATCTGTTGACAACCTGCCCATCTACCAGTCGTACATTGACGGCAATCCGATCCAGGCACTCTTCGAGAGTGACTTCAGTCTCACCGCGACAAACGGCGAAACTGTGTCTGAATCGGCAACATTTGGAATTTCGAGCCCAATGGTTGGTCCTGATGCGCTGGTCAGCATTTCTCTCATGCTGAATTTCGAGCTGTCACCATACGACACCGCAAATGTCGTCGGAACATACGAGATTGCGAGCATGATCCCCGCCCCTGGTGCACTGCCATTGCTCGCAGCGATGGCATTGGGGTTCACCTCACGACGTCGAAGACAATGAGAGCCTTTTGATCGCTTCGAGTTGAGTCGACGTGTGCGGATTTGCTGTGATACCTACATGGCGGTTCAAATCTGAGAACGAAACAAACAAACACTTGCCCGTGGAAATTAGATATGAATGATCGAACGTACAATTTTCGAATGAAGAGCGGCCAGGCATGTATTGTCGCCGCTGCTTCACTTCTCATCGTCTCAACGCCTGCCTTGGCAGGCGTCGTTCCCCCTGTACTTGAAATGGACATTCAGGTTTTCAGCACTGCTGATACCAATACGCCGATCTTTGATCAGGTGTATAACCCGGTCAATTCCGGCATGATCGGACCGTCAGGCAGCAATGCGTGGGGATTTGATGTCGGAGTCTTGAACCAGAACTTCAATATCACTGGCGAGATCAACGCCAGTCCAACGACTTCGCCCACTTCTGCGTTTCTCAACCCCACATTGAATTTCGCCAACAACTCGGCTGGGTCACTGTGGTTCATGATCTCAATCAAGATGCCTACGGCGCATATGTTTTCAGTGCCACTGGAGTGGTCATCATCCGCGTCATGGACCTTGACCGGACCGGAGCCGGAACTGACCACCCTCCAGGATACTTCACTCTGGTCAGTTTCAACGGACGGTAACAACGTCGGCAGTTTGTTCTCCGATTCGACGGTTATGAACAATACTAACCTTAACATCAGTGACGACATGAGTGGCCTCCTGGCTGGCCAAGTCAATGATTACATGATGATCACACTGGCGTTCGAGCTTTCTCCCAATGCTATCGGTGGCGTTAACGGCATGTTCACAGTCATCCCCACCCCAGGCGCGATCGCCTTACTTGCTTGTGCAGGATTCTTCGGCACGACACGCAGACGACGCATGTGAGAATGACCTATACAAATTGTGAATGGATTATTTCATCAGAACGAAGTGTTTCATCAACGAATCCACTCACGCAACTGCCTCGGCCGATCCTGGTCGAGGCAGTGCTCGTTTTGATGCCCTCACGATTCGGAGACAGAGACGATCTAATTCAGATGATCAGGGCCAACAGCTAAGACGACTTCACTGGACTGCTCGCCCTATCGTTAAGAGCCACGAGTATCATGAAGATAGTGCAATGAATGGCCGATTGCAGATCAGGCCAACAGTCGATGAGACATTTCCAATCTGCATCGGACGGCGTTTGTCTACCGTCCGGTGTGTCACGTGCTCATTTCATATGGTTGGGTTCGTGTAGGCCACATGTGAATGATCGAGATTCAGTACAAATCACTGTGCTGCTTCAATGCGCTGGGCGACCCCCATGACTCACCCCCAATTGCCGAGCAGGATCATCCGGCCAGATGCATCCACTGCGTCATCGTCATTGAAGCGACGTGTATCACGACACAACACGATGTTCAAAAGGTGTGGGTGTTCGCCCGCTGCACTCTGTTCTTGAAGTGATTGTGTTCAGTGCTCGTGCCGCACGACGGTGCCACTGACGATGAAGATGACATCTTCAGCGATGTTGGTGGTCATGTCCGCAATGCGTTCGAGCTTGCGAGCGATGGACAACAGGTTAATCACCGCTGAGGTCGCGCCGACATTTCGTGGAATTTCTCTTTGGGCCCAGTCGAACACTTTCTTCAGCAGATCGTCCACTTCATCATCGGCCTCGCGTATCCTGTTGCCAAGGTCGGCATCGTTATCTGCCAGTGCGGAGATTGCGTCGCTGAGCATATCGCGTGTGCGACGGGCCATTTCCCGCAACTCCCCAGGCAACTCCACTGTCACTTCGTCTTCGCTCATGGCCAAGACGCGCTTGGCAATACTCTTGGCGAGATCAGCAATGCGTTCCAAGTCGGTATTGATGCGAACCACGGCGAGGATGAATCGAAGGTCCACGGCGACCGGTTGCGTCAACGCAAGCAGGCGCAGCGTTTCCTGCTCGATATTGAGTTCCATCGCGTCGATCTCATCATCGCTGGTCCGAACGCGACGGGCCTCCTCCATGTTCTGCTCGAACAAAGATTCAATGGCCTCGTGCACGCGGCTTTCGACGCTCGCGCCCATGGTGAGCACGTGTCGGCGAAGGTTCAACAACTCCTTGTGTAGGTCAACGGACACGAGAATCTCCGGATAGTGAGTTATGCGGCTATGACGATCGACAAAGTTTAGCCGAAGCGGCCGGTGATGTAGTCTTCCGTCTGCTTCTTACTGGGTTTCTGGAACATCACCTCGGCGGTGTCGTACTCCACCAGTTCACCCATGTACATGAATGCACAGTAATCACCCACACGGGCAGCCTGCTGCATGTTGTGCGTGACGATCACGATGGTGTAGTTCTTCTTCAGCTCGATCATCAACTCTTCCACCTTCGCGGTTGCGATGGGGTCAAGCGCGGAACACGGCTCATCCAGAAGGATGACTTCGGGCTCAATCGCAATGGCGCGAGCGATCACAAGTCGTTGCTGCTGCCCGCCGGACAGTTCCATAGCAGGGGCCTTGAGGCGATCTTTCACCTCGTCCCACAGTGCGGCCTTTCTCAGAGAGCGCTCGACGATTTCATCAATCGATTTTTTCTTTCGCAAACCCTGAATCCGTAAACCATATGCGACATTTTCGTAAATCGACTTGGGAAACGGGTTGGGTTTCTGAAAGACCATGCCTACACGGCGTCGCAGTTCAGGAACATCAACGGCTTTGTCATAAATGTCCTGGCCGTCCAAACGAATCGAACCACTGACACGGGCAATGTCCACAAGATCGTTCATGCGGTTGAGGCATCGCAGCAACGAGCTTTTTCCACATCCACTGGGGCCAATGAACGCGGTAATGCGCTTGTGGGGAATCATCATCGATACATCACGCAGCGCATGGTGCGACGCGTAGTGCAAGTTCAGTGCATCCAGATGAAAGCACGGCGTTTCCTGCGAAAGGTCGATGGCTTGCGCCGTCGCGCCCTTCGGTGCATCACGACGGTATTCCGGCGTGAGGTTTGGTACGGATCGCTGTGAACCGCGCTCTGCATCACCATTGCCGCTGCCGGGCGGCGAGGCGGTCTGTTCGGTTGCGGGTTTGGTCATGGGACTCATTGCTTTCATCCGGTGATTTCAAGATTATCAATTCGTTCAGGCAGCTGGGCTGGTGATCAATCACTGTCGCTCTTGAACTTCTCGCGAAGCCGGTTGCGAATGGCAATCGCGGTGAGGTTCAGAACCACGATGATGCACACGAGCATCAATGCCGTGGCGTACACCAGCGGTCGAGCTGCATCGACATTGGGACTCTGGAAACCCACATCGTAAATGTGAAAGCCCAGGTGCATGAAGCTGCGGTCAAGGTGCAGATACGGGAAGTTGCCGTCCATTGGAAGGTTTGGCGCGAGCTTCACCACGCCGACGAGCATCAGCGGCGCGACTTCGCCGGCAGCACGGGCCACCGCGAGAATCAGACCGGTCATCATCGCTGGAGCCGCCATCGGCACCACCGTCCGCCAGATCGTTTCCGCCTTCGTCGCACCAAGTGCCAGCGATCCCTCGCGCACATTCTTGGGAATGCGCGTCAGGCCCTCCTCGGTTGCGACAATCACTACCGGCAGCGTCAACAGCGCCAGCGTGAGAGATGCCCAGAACAGCCCCGGTCGACCGAATGTCGGCGCCGGCTGAGCCGCCTGGAAGAAACGATCGTCAATGGATCCACCGAGGAAGTACACGAAGAATCCGAGGCCGAACACGCCAAACACAATCGAAGGCACGCCGGCGAGGTTGTTCACGCACACGCGAATGAGACGTGTGAACGGTCCCTGCTTGGCGTACTCGCGAAGGTAGATCGCTGCCAGCACCCCCACCGGTGTAACGATGATCGACATCACGATCACCATCAGCACCGTGCCGAAAATGGCTGGAAAGATGCCGCCTTCAGTATTGGCTTCTCGTGGGTAGTCGAAGATGAATTCCTTGAAGCGATCCGCATAGTGCGCGATTTTCTCGCCGAAACTCATCACGTTCGGCCGAGCAGCACGAACAACATCGGACATTGCAATAGTGACGCCCCTGCCTTCAGCCGTCTCCGCGCGGATGGAGTCGCGGTCCATGGCCTGACGAAGCTCATTGCGATACAGATCGAGCTCTTCATATTCCTGTTGCAACGCCTCGTACCGCGCTTCGATCTCTGCAAAGGCGTCCGGATCAGTCTCGCCGCGAAGTTCCAGCCGCCGGTGCGCCAGGCGCAGTTGTTCCTGTTGATAAGAGATGGCGCCGATTTCGTACCGCTCGATCTGCATGATCTGTTGGCGAAGATCAACCACGCGGGCGACACGATCGAATAGCTCATCCCACGCCGCTTCTCCTTCAGCGACAGCTTCGCCGTCTTCTTCAATCGCCTGCAGGTAGCCATAGAAGTTCCCCCATGTCATACGTTCCAACACCAGCGCATCAGCCGGCGTTGACCACTCGCCCATGTAATCGCTGATGTACCACGCAAAGTCGCGGCTGGTGATGTCGCGATTGCCGAGTTGCAGCAGGTGGCGGGTAACGATGGTCTGGTCTTCGGGCACTTCGAAGCCAGCTTCACGAACGACGGTGGCAGTGACCGTCTCGCTTCGTCGCAGGGTACCAAGCACGCGCACCGGCTCCTCGCCTGGAGCCGCATAGGTTGTTTCAATGACCGCCGCCGGCCAGAAGTGCGAAAGCCCGCGGATCGCGATCAGGCCGATCAATCCTGTCACCATGATCATGCAGATGGCGATCGCGCCGGCATTGAGCCAGATATACGGTGCGCCAGATTTGAACCAGTGTTTCATAGGTACAGGGGATGCATTCGGGGTTCAGTCTCAGTTCAGATGTGTACTTGGGATACAACACCCGACACCCACAACGGATTGGCTATATCGAGGCGTACTTCTTTCTTAATCGTTGACGGACCACTTCTGCGATGGTGTTGAATACGAACGTCATTGCGAACAACACGAGCGCTGAGAGAAACAGGATGCGGTAATGCGTTCCGCCAACTTCGGTTTCGCCCATCTCCACTGCGATATTGGCGGAAAGCGTGCGCATGCCCTCAAAGATGTTGAAGTTGGTAACCGGGCTGTTGCCAGTAGCCATGAGCACAATCATCGTCTCGCCGACGGCGCGGCCAAGGCCGATCATCACCGCGGAGAATATGCCAGGGCTGGCCGTCAGGATCACGACCTTCATCATCGTCTGCCAGGGCGTCGCGCCCAATGCGAGCGAACCCTGCGTCAGGTGCTTGGGCACATTGAACACAGCATCTTCAGTTATCGAGAAGATCGTTGGGATGACCGCAAAGCCCATCGCTACACCGACGACCATCGCGTTACGCTGGTCATATGTGATGCCGATGTCGGTAAACCACTGTCGCATGTCACCGCCGAAAAACCAGATATCCAGCAGCGGGCTCATCTTCACACACGCCCAGCCGATGAACAGGATGACCGGCACGAGCATTGCCGCCTCCCATCCGGGCGGGATGCTGCCTCGCACATTCGCCGGGACCCTCGACCATAACAGGCCGAACATCAAAATGCCCACCGGCATGAAGATCAGCACACTGAACACGGCCGGCAAATGGTTCTCCAGAAACGGTGCAAACCACAATCCCGCAAGAAATCCGAGGATGACCGTTGGCAGCGCTTCCATGATTTCAATAGACGGCTTGACAATACCCCGCAGCTTCGGCGTCATGAAATACGCTGTGTAAATTGCACCCATGATCGCCAACGGCGTGGCAAAAAGCATCGCGTAAAACGCTGCTTTCAGCGTGCCGATCGTCAGCGGCACCAGCGAAAACTTCGGCTCAAACTCATCCGTTGCAGAACTCGATTCCCAGCGATACTGCGGCTCCTGGTAGCCCTCGTACCACACTTCACGCCACAGAGAAGAAAACGATGTCTGCGGGTGATCGTTCCGCACTCGATAGAAATGCAGATTCTCGCTTTCATCGAGCAGAAACATGCCGTTCGCACGAGGCGAAAGCATCGCAATGCGAATCCGATCATCCACGATGTGTCGGCTCAACAAGGTGCGGTGAGACGTCGCGAAATGAATGCCGATATGGCCAGTGTCGTCAGCGGTGATAAAGCCCTTGCGCGAATACTCGGGGTTGATGCTGGAGATCGGGGCATCATGCGGGGTGAAGCTGCGAATCTCCGTCAATCGCCGTACATTCTCATCATCACGCACCAGCATCCACTGCGTCAATGAACCATCAGACCCACCCACCACCAGTGACACCGTGCCCAGCAGATACTTCATCGTGGTGATTTGAGGATCTTCACCAAGCTCAGCCGCGCCTCGGCGGGAAATGGCTCGCTTGCTCTCCATGAACTGCGCATTGGCGGGATTGGCGATGCGGTAATAATGCACATATCCAACGTCATCACCAACGAGCAAGTCGCGCATGTCCATGCTCAGCATGAGTCGATTGATCGTCGCCCCCGGCGGCTCAAGGTCATAAGCGTTACGCGTGGTTTCCGTCGCAAAGAGCGTCCGGCGAACAGCAAACTCGATCAGTCGCAGACGATTGTCATCAGTGCTGATCGCTACCTTGATGCTGCCATCACTGCCTTTTTGCACACCGATGGACGTAATCGGTCGACCCTCGCTGTCACCATCGATCGGCTCGTCATCGAACGGATACACCACCTTCGGCGTCACCAGCCGCACATCATCCGGGTATGAAAGGTCCTCATCGTGCCCGACCACGAGAATCGAACCGTCTGACAGCCCCATCGCCACCAGTTGGGTGCGAGGTTCAGCGGCACCGAACGCCGTGATGCTCACCCCTTCAGGAATGGGCAGTTGCTCTTGTTTGGAGACTTCACCTGTCGCAGGATCGAAGAAAACCACTGTCCCGTCAGCCACGAATCGCACAGCAGATTCCATGTACCGTTCCATTGCGACATGGAGCGTCTCGCCTTCGGGACCCGGGGTCTTGTACGTGGAGACGTGATCAATCGACGCGGCCCGAAACAGCGGCACCACTTCACTGAACAGATACAGGAAAATCAGCGTCAGGGCAATGATGACGCTGATCCCGCCGATGCCGACGAAATACTTCGATATCCCGTCCTTCGCGCCGCGCCATCGCCGCATACCCGTTGGCTTGGCCGTCAGCGACGCAAAACCTGCGCTGGCCATGGGCATCAACGGGGCTTCGCCCCCACCGCGCTGATCTGAGAATCCAGATTTGCCTTGTTGCTCTGTACTCATGCTGGTCTCGAAGGCGGAATCTTCTCCAGCATCTGTTCAGATTGCGCTAAGACGCTGTATGCATTGCGTGAGACGTCGGGTGCCGTTCGTGTTTGTGCCCTGAACGTGTGCGAAATCATGGAAGCGCGGCCGAGTCGCTCAGCGGTCAATCCCAATGCCGCGTCTCGATTACACCCATTCCCTGACCTTTTCGAGGCAGCGGCCGTGATGAAGTACGGTGCCGGCGATCATCTGCACGGCCACGGTCGCGCGACTGAATTATCAGACATTCTCCCAAACATTTTTAAGTGCTGCGTGAATGTTGGCGATAGCACGCCAAATCCCACCACCTTAAAGGACCTCGTGAAATGAAGAATGGAATCCATATCGGCGCATGGACCGCCGCGTGCGTCCTGCTCATCTGTTCACCAGCAACGGCCAATGACGTCTATTGGACCCAAGAAGCATCGTCAGGGACGACATTCGATTTCAGTACAGGTCAGAACTGGAACACGGGTGTCGCGCCGGGCGCACTCGACACCGCGATATTTGATCTCGGACAAACTTGGATTTACCCTCCAGTATCGCTTACGTTCAGCGAGAACGTGACGAACCAATCGCTCAAGATGAAGTCCACTAGCATTGAGTTAGATCTACGATCCAGTAGGACGTACGAGTTGACTGATTCCTTTGAAATCAGCGGACTTGCAAGACTCTCTGTACGGGGCGGCACCTTCCTGACGTCCGGAGCGTCGATCGGATCAGGCCCAGGCACGTCCGCGGTGTTCCTGCTGGACAACGCGACGTGGAATGACAAGGGCTTACTCATTATTGGCGACAATGGATCCGCCCTCGTGCGAATCGTTTCCGGCACGCTGAACAGTCAATCTCTCGCCGTTGTTGGCAGCAACGCTGGTGTTCAGGGAACAGTGCGCATCACAGGCCAGAACGCCACATGGAACCACGAGAGCGATTTGATCATCGGGGAGTTCGGCAACGGTTTCGTAGAGGTCGGCCCGCAGGACGGCGGTGGCAGCGGCGGTGGCGGCACACTCAACACACACTCAGTAAGCATTGCCACCGCTGAAGGGTCGAAGGGGGAACTGCTCGTCACGTTGGGATCATGGAACAATGCCTACGACGTATTCGTCGGCGGCGATAGTGCCGGGGCTGCAGGCAACGGCTTGCTGCGACTCAACAGCAACGCGAATGTCAACATCGGCGGATACCTGACCGTCCACTCCACCGGAACCCTCGGCATTGATCACCACTTCAGCGCAGGCGGTAACACCGCTGAGTCTGTAACACTGTCCGTCGGCGGCATGGTGGAAGTGGACGGAAAGACCGACATCAACATGGTGAAAATGGACACGGATCCGGTTTTCTCCGGTGAAGAGTACACTGTGCTTCTGAGCGGCAACGGCATTGACCTCAATGAAGACAAGCTTGAAGTCAGCACGATTTTCAACCAACAGCCCGCGATCAATAACCTGGGCTGGACCGTTGAAGTCCGCGATGGCAACCTTGTACTCGTCGCCGATGTCAAAAACGTGAAGCTTGCCGGCTTCTCAGGGAACGTCCTTGGCAAGGAACAGGCGAGAGTTCTGGATGTCCTCATCCGGGACAACCTGCTCAGTGCTGAACTGCACAATGCGCTCATGGGATACGCGCACACGCCGCACCTTTCCAATGCGCTGCGGCAACTCAAGCCGAACGCGCATGAAGCGACACAGAATGCAATGCAGCAAACGACGATTGGACTCAACCAGGCACTCGCCAATGAAATTGCCCAGCTTCGCTCGTTTCTCGGCAACTTGCCCCTCGCCTCAACGCAATCGGACTTCAACACCGGCGGCGGGATAAGTTTCGCCAGCACGGCCCATGACCCCGAACTGTTCTCATTGGCGCTTGGTGCCTTCAGCGACGGAACGGACGACACTCCAGACACGCTGCTCGATGACTCCTGGGGCGGCTTCGCGCGGGCGATCGGCATCTCCAACCGCGTGGACAGCGCGTCTGATCGTGTCGGCTACCGCACACTCACCGGAGGCCTTCACGGCGGGATCGACAAGCGAATCCACCCGGACTGGCTCATCGGCGCGTCCATTGCCTACGCACACACTGATCTGAACCTGCGACATAATCTCGGCGGTGGCTACACCAACACCCTTCGCATCGGGCCGTACATCTCCTGGACGCCGCAAGCGTGTGGCTTCTTCCTCGATACGTCGCTGACCTACGGTGTTCACCGCCACAACATGCACCGCAACGTCAACATCGGCACCATCGATGAAACTGCACGTTCCAGCTACAACTCGCACGACCTCTCACTGTTCACCACCACTGGCTACGACATCGACCTGAACGAGCAGTCCGTGCTCACCCCCTTCGTGTCACTGCAATACACCCACGCCTATCGCGAAAGCTTCACAGAATCCGGCTCACCGTCTGCCAACCTTTCACTTGACTCGAACAGCACCGACGGCCTTCGCAGTGTCATCGGCGGACGATTCGCGCACATGGTGGATATGGGCACCTGGACCTTCGTGCCGGAAGCATCGCTCGGCTGGGCGCATGAGTATCTCGATCAATCAGACGGCGGTACCGCACAGTTCGCCGGCACGGATGTCCCGTTCACCATTCGCAGCGGAACACTCGGCCGCAACAGCGTGCAGGCCTCGCTCGGCGCAAGCATGCTGTTCTCCGACACACTCTCGGGCTTCCTTCGCTATGAAGGCGATTTCCAGAGCGGCCGCCAGACGCACGCAGTCATCGCCGGACTCGGTTTTCGCTTCTGATCACCCCACCGTCCCCGGATTCGCCCATTACACTGTCCGGTATGGCGCGGTTGATCGCTTTGATGATTGCCCTTGTGCTCCTCACGGGATGCTCGCGCGTCAGTATGCATGGATCGAAACCAGTCATACCCACGCCCCCGGAAGCCCTGAAATTGCCAAACACGCCGGAAGCGTTCATCACCGCATATGAAGCGGCGCTCGCATCGCAGGATTGGACCGTCGTCGAGCCGCTCGTGCATCCCAACGCATGCGTGACGTTCTCCAATGGCTCGGTACACGAAGGCCGCGCGACGGTGCAGGCAGCGTTCACACGAAACTTCTCGCTTATCAAGAGCGAGCTGTACACGATCTCAAACGTGCGCTGGGTCAAAAAATCGGATGACTTCGCAGCGTACCTCTTCGACTTTGCATGGCAGGGCGTGATCGATGGCGAGCCAGCCAGCGGCGCGGGACGAGGAACATGCATCATCGTTCGCGAGCACGATGCATGGCAACTGCTAATCGAACACCTCGGCCCACGATCACCGTGAAAACGTGTGATCTCCAGCCGCCCCCCGACCAGACCACACGAACACAGCCCGCCTACTCGTAGCACGGCATGGGAGGGCGGTACACTGTTGCAGAATATACATCGGGACGCCGAGTGGCAGCCCCGGCTTCATCAGCGTTGATCCTCATGAAAGTCGCGGTCTTCATACTCTGCATCGTGCTGCCGTTCATTGCGGCCGGCTGATCCTCATGCGATCACGATGGGCGTGAATCGGGAACTGGTTCGCGCGCCGATGGTGCATATCGAGTTACTGCGCGTGAACGATGCGGATGTCCCGCATGACATGTGGGACCGTGTCATGGATCGGGTTCGAGAGCACGTTGCCGGCGAGATCGTTGTGATGGATCACGGCTGTATTGAATTGCCCGCGGATGAAAGGGGTGATCTGCTCGAACGCTTCGACTGGCCGTTTGCTGATCAGTTCGGCGAGGCGGTCGAGGTGACGGTGCAGAGCATGAGGAAGGATGATCGGAATTGGCTGCCGATTGATTCGCATCTGGTGCACGCCATGGCGCTCGTCACGGAGCGCAACGAGAGTGGCGAAATCATGCATGAATGGATCGAGATGAGGGTTCCGGCCGATGCCTCGCACACAACGATGAAACTCGGCACGCATTGCACATACCCGCATTGTGTGATGTACTCGCCGGTTGACCTGCGATGGTTTGCTTCACTGTTTCTGAACGGCTGGCCGATGGAGTTGTGCCAAGTGTGCACGGAGGAGATTCGTCTCGTGCGTGAAGATGAAGACGGAGCGACGGAGCGCGACATCGCGCGGTTTCATGCGCCTCCGGCCATGGAGGTGATGTGCTGCTCGCCATGAGCAAGTTAGCAGCGTACCGTGGCCTGATCGACACTTCCGGGCGAGGAGCGCAATACCCGTGCGATCCAGCGCAAAGCCGGGCATGCGACCAAGCAGCATGCCGAGGTACACGAGCGCGAAAACTGTGAGAACGACTGGGTCCATGGATGGCGGTCCGCTCCGCAGATGATGAAGCGGCGGATTGTACGGCATCCCTGCCAGCGGATGATTCACGAGTGAAGCATCAGATTGCGCGATGGCCAACTAGGATTCCACGGGTTGTGCTCACCGCGCCAGGAGGTCGCGGTGAGCGCAACCCGTGGCTACATTCCGTGACCCTTTCGGAGTCATACGTCTTCTCTGTCATCCGAAACAGTGTCGGATACTCAGACGCGGCCCTCGGAATCCGGGGGTCGCAATGAACCATGGTGCTCCTCGGTCGATTCTGGCCCTTCAGCCCCCCAGCCCAAACGACGAAGCGTCCACTCTGAAGGTCGGATGGTTCAGCGCGTCAGTTGGAAGTGGCGACGCGAAGGTTGGAACGTTCATCCGACAGGTTGGCGCTTCCAACCTTTCAAAAGCCCGCAGGGAAATGTCAGGGATATCGCGACTCAGCAAAACGAAACCCGGCCCCTCCTCTCCCAGCGGGCTGAACACTCCGACGGCTAGTGAGCTCCCCGATGCGTTCTGGGTGGTCACTTGATCGCCGGGTGCCATCTATGAGCAAGCGTTTGCCAAGTGGCGTGCGGGCGAGCATACGTCGCAACTTCGTCGTCCCCGCGCAGGCGGGGACTCTGTCGTCGAACACCACGCCTGCTGCACAACACTGGATCCCCCACGGGCAAGACGAACAGTGCTCAGGCATGACGGCCCCACCCGGTTCTCGAACGCGGTGGCCTTTCGATCCGCCATTTTCCTCGCTTTGCCTGCTGATCGACCGCCTGCAGCTTCGTGGACCGGACGAAACGCACTGTTTTCACTTGGGTGCGCGGCGTACAATAATTTGATGCACACAACGACCGTTCTTGCCGCCGTGGGAGCCGCATGACGCAGCATTCCAACGGACAGGTTCAATTTCAACAGGCACTGCCCGCCGAGATGGAGCGGGTGATTGAATCATGGGCGGGCAACGCTGAGCTGGCCCCGCTGCGCGATTCGCTGCACGCACACAGCGACGATCACACGTTTCTCAACGCCTATGCCGAGGCGGTGGTTGCGCACCACTTGCTCACGCGCGGCTGCGAGCTTCGCTTTGAGGTGCCCACACCCAGCGGCAAGCAGGCGGATTTCCAAGTCACGCGCGGCGATGAAACCTTCTTCCTTCATATCAAACGCCTTGACACCGAGCAGGCGGCTGAGAAAACGCTGACCGTCTCATCACGCCTGCGCGTGCTGGAGCGCATCCAGCGGCCGTACATCGTCAGCATCCGCTGGAAGAACACTGCTGGCGACGCCGACATGCAGAAGCTGGTCACCGAAGCGGGCGCGTTTCTCGCGCACGCCAGCGTGGGTGATGAACTCGTGGTGCGCAATGATGCCAAGCGCGAGATCGGCGCGGTGCGCGTCGTTGCCCCGTGGGAAGGCACGCATGTGACGCTGACGATCGGCCTCAACGGGTTTATTGATGAAGCCCCGCGCATGCGCAAGCTACTTCGCCGCGCGTACAAGCAGTTCATGCCCAAGGCGACGAACGTGATTCTGGTGTGCAGTACCAATGTCGAGGATGCGGATGATTTTGAGAACGCGCTGCTCGGCTCGCACATCGAACGGTGGGATACCTTCCCCCCACGCGGTCGCCGTGTCGCGCACGGCCGGGCTGAGGATGGCTTCTGGCATGACAACAGCAACGAGCTGTCGCAATATGCGGGTTGGTTCCGCTTTACGCTGGATGATCCAACGCTGCATCCCCGGTTGTGGATGCGTGATGACGCGGAGCAATCACCCCCCACTACGCTGATTCGCGAGTTATTTGGCGATGCTGCATCGCGTGATGTTCAGTCGCTATGATGCTCGTTCTATGAATGACCCGCGATTTACCGATCTGGCACGTCTGCTTGTCACCCACTCCACACAACTGCAACCGGGCGATCATGTACTCATCGAGGCGTTTGACCTGCCAAGCGAGATGATCGTCGCGCTGGTGCGTCAGGCCCGCGACGCTGGCGCTCACCCGCATGTCGCCCAGCGCGATACGCGCGTGGTGCGAGCCCTGACTGACGGAGCTGCTGCGGACAACCTGGAAGTCTGGGGTGAGTATGACCGCTTCCGCATGGAGAAGATGCAGGCGTACATCGGGCTGCGCGGCTCGGCGAACATCAGCGAGATGTCCGGCATCGACGATGAAACCATGAAGCAGTACGCCCGGCTGTACGCCAAGCCGGTCCACTTTGAGCAGCGCGTCAACCACACGCGATGGTGTGTACTTCGCTGGCCCACGCCAAGCATGGCCCAGCTTGCCCAGATGAGCACCGAGGCGTTTGAAGATTTTTATTTTGATGTGTGCACGATGGACTATGGCCGCATGGCCAAGGCCGTGCAGCCGCTCGTGGGCATGATGCAGCAGACCGAGAAAGTGCATATCAAGGGCCCCGGCGATACGGACCTGCTGTTTTCCATCAAGGACATTCCCGTTGTGCCATGCACGGGTTCGCACAACATTCCCGATGGCGAATGTTTCACCGCCCCGGTGCGCGACAGCGTCAACGGCGTGATCCACTTCAACACGCCGACGATCTACAACGGCAACAGCTTCGAAAATGTGCGGCTGGAGTTTGAGAACGGCAAAGTCGTCAACGCGGATGCAGGCGAGCAGACCGATGCGCTGAATAAGATTCTGGATACTGATGAGGGCGCGCGGTACGTGGGCGAATTTGCCATCGGCTTCAACCCGTTCATTCTCGATCCCATGAAGGATATTCTCTTTGATGAGAAGATTGCCGGCTCGCTGCACTTCACGCCCGGCAGGGCATACGAAGATGCCAACAACGGCAATTCTTCGGAGATTCACTGGGACATGGTGCTGATCCAGCGCCCCGAATATGGCGGCGGCACGATCAGCTTCGATAATGAAGTCATTCGCAAAGACGGCCAGTTCGTCGCGGAACAGCTCGTCGGCCTGAACGCGGAATCGCTCAAGGGCTGAGCCGAAACAAGTCACGCTGATGCTCTTTCGGTGACGCAGCACATTGATGTGCTGAATAAATTTCATGCGCAGTGCATAAATCCTGGTGCAGCATCGTTGTATCCAGACGATACTCACCGCACGCCGCTTTAGAACATCGCGTGAACTTCTATTTGGCGGGTTGTGTCCGCGTGTGCGCGATGCATGCTTCCGCCAAACTTCGCACAGGGTGCCCTCCATGAACAGTCTCAATACTCCACTTTGCCTTTTTCTCAGCGCGATGTTAATTGTTAGTTGCGTCGAGCAATCCTCAGCTTCCGATGTTGCGGCAGCAGCGCCGCTTGAGGTCATCGAAACTTCAGGCAACGTCGATCATGTCACCGTGTACCGAGGCCAGGCACTCGTCACCCGCCGCGTTGAGTTCGGTGGCGATGCCGGTCTCAAGGAACTCGTCATCACCGATCTCCCCGAATACGCCCTGCCCACCAGCTTGCACGCCGAAGCGCCGCAGGGCGTGCGGATTCGCTCGGTCCGTTATCGTGAGCGGCCAGTCAGGGCCGATGTGCGCGACGAGGTCAAGCAGTTGGAAACGAAGATCGCAACGCTGCGCGATGAGCTTGCGAAAGCGGAATCCAGCGCCGTCACCATTGCCAGCAAGTCCGCGTACCTCGACAAACTCGAGCAGTTTGCTGCGGCGGGTTCGATCAAGGATCTTTCGCACGGCGTGCTCAATGCGGATTCGCTCAAGGAACTCAGCGCTTATCTGTTCCAACAGCGGGAATCGCTCGCCGAAGAAAACCTCAGCGTCACCTTTACCCGTCGCGATCTGCAGAATGAAATCGAGCTGCTTCAGCGGGAGCTCCGGACCCTCGGCGCGCGCTCGTCGAGAACTGCTCGCGAGACGGTGATCATCGTCGACTCGCAGCGCGGTGGCAACACCCACGTCGACCTGTACTATCTCGTCAATCGTGCCAACTGGACACCCTCATATGCAGTGCGCGGCGATGTGGACGGCTCGACGCTCAACGTCGAGTATTTCGCATCCATCGAACAGACCAGCGGCGAGGATTGGGGCAATGTCAACATGACGCTCTCCACCGCCACGCCATCACTCGTAGCGCGGGCTCCGATGCTCGCAGCGCTTTCGGTGAAGTTGCAACCCGCGGCGGCTGCGCCACCCGGCCCGCCCGGTGCGCGCAGCGAGCTGCTTGCTATGCAGCGCGGCGCGGAGCGCGATCGAGCGCAGGCGGCCGATCAATCGAGTCGGGCATTTTCCGGCGGAGGCGGAGGCAGCTTGTTTGGTGAACCGGTGCCGCACGGGGCACATGATGACAAGCTGAACATGATCGCGGATCAGATTCAACTGCTTGAGTACACTGGCGGCGGTGATTTGGAGCCAGAGTTGACGGCGCCCACGAACGAAGGTCACAGTGTCACCTACAGCATTGCCGGCCGCACCAGTCTGCCCAGCCGCTCCGGCCAGCAGATGATTCAGATCGCCGCAGCGCCACTCGCCGGAGAGTTTTACAAGGTCGCGATCCCTGTCCTGACGTCGTACGTGTACGAGGAGGCCGTCGTCAGTAATCGCACCGGCTACGTGCTGCTGGGCGGGCCTGTTGCCACCTACGCGGGCGGGCAGTTTGTCGGCCACAGTTCTTTCGACGAGACTGCAATCGGCGAAAACATGACCGTCGGCCTCGGCATCAATTCACTCCTGCGCTCAGAGCGATACGTGCTCAATCAGGATGAGCGCGTCCAGGGCGGCAACCGCGTCGTTGACATCACCTTTCGCCTGAGCATTCAGAATTTCGGCGAGCAGCCGACCGTCATCCGCCTCAAGGATCGCCTGCCGCAGGTGCGGCCGAATGAGATCAAGTTGACGATCATCGATGACGGCGCCAACCATGAACAGGTACGGCGACACACGCACGATCAGGTTGACGGCATCATGATCTGGGATGTCGAAGTCCCGGCCGCCGCCACCGGAGCCGAGGCCATATCAGTTGATTACACCATCCGCTTGGAGTATGACCGCCAGATGACCATCGCCGGCATGTGATTGTGTGAATGGCTGACACCACATGGCAATGCGGTGCTTGCACGTGTCCGCGCTATGTTGTCACGAGATGAATGGCGTTACACGGGCTGGCGATCCAGAAGCCGTGAAAATCATCCGGGAGCAGTTCAATCTCATCGCGGCGGGTGATGTTGTGCTGCGCGAGGTATTGGGCTGCGGCGTCAATGTCATCGGTCGTAACTTCCAGCCATGTTTCCGACTGACTGAGGGTCTCTACACTGTCGATCCAGAGGACTTTGTCGCCAAAGGCAAAGCGCGTGGTTTCGGTGGCGCTGTATTCACTGGATTCGAGCTGCTGAAAGCCGAGGACATCACGATAGAACGCGACGGTGCACTCGTACTCGTGGGCGGGGACTTTCATGGCGATGTTGCGGCCTGGGAGAAACGTGGGCTTCATGCTTGATACTCGTGGACGATACATCCGGCGGACAATGACTGATGGTGCGCATCAGTCGTTGTCTTCCTCTTCGAACAGATCGACGTCGAGCTCGTCATCTTCGATATCGTCATCGTCCTCCTCATCTAGCAGGTCATCGTCCTCATCGTCATCCTCGTCCTCGTCGTCATCAAGGTCGAGTTCATCGTCGTCGTCGTCGGAGTCGTCGTCCTCTTCTTCTTCATCGAAGTCGATATCTTCATCGTCGTCATCATCGATGATGGAGAGATCATCTTCATCATCGTCCCACACCACGACAACTGGCGTGGATGAATGTTGCCATTCGGTAGGATTCGATGCAACGGGTGTCTCAAATAAGCCGAGGTACTCGGGCATTGATCTGCTCTCCAGTCACTATCAGTCCATCAACGTTGGGTTCGAGCTGTAGAAGGTTTGGCAATGCAGGGCGTATTGGATCGGGTTTGATGCAGAAGTCAACCCCCGGTGCGGAACTTGTTGTTTTTCACCGATACTGCGGGCGCAATTGTCACGCGCACCAAGAGCATGTCAAC
>PWVT01000059.1 GCA_003562195.1 Phycisphaeraceae bacterium
CACCGCCAGAAGTATCTGCGTGTGAAGATTGACGAGATCAAGTCGTAAGCCGCAACCGTACTTGAAACAACCGGAATAATGCAACGGAACGTGTGCAACGCGTTCCGTTTGTTTTTCGTGTTACCCGTCATATGTCACCAAGGATGGCTATATTTCTCCCATGACCAGCCGCAAGAAGCGACGCGAACTGATTCTCGATCTCGTAGCGCGCAACGAGATCGAAAACCAGGAACAACTCCAGGCATTGCTGGTAGTCGAAGGTGTGCAGACGACGCAGGCGACGATCTCGCGTGATCTGCGCGATTTGAGCATCAGCAAAGGGCCGCGCGGATATGCTGTGGTGGAGTTGGAGGATGTCTCCCGGGTCGATCTGAAAGATTTAGCCCGATCAATCAAACATACTGTCAACACGCTGCAACGAGCTGGAACGCTTGTGGTCATTCGGACTGATCCCGGCCACGGCCGCCCATTGGGGATCAAGATCGATCAAGCCAACATACCTCAGGTTGTGGGGACCATTGCTGGTGACGACACTGTGTTCATTGCGACGCAATCGGCCAGTCAAGCCACCGAGGTATGCCGCATTCTGCGTGACCTGAGGCGCTAGCAAGTCTGTTACACTCACGGCTTCTGAACGTTCAAACTGCCTTGTGAAACGTGAGGTTACTGATGCGCGCCGTACAACACGGATTTCTCGGTTCAATGCTCTTTCTCGGCTCGGCCTACGCGGTGAGCGAGCCAGTGGTATCGATCGCTGGCAATGAAGCAGAAGCATGGTTTGGGACGACAATGGCCTGGGTCGACGGCAACAGTGCAGGTGATGGTCGATTCATCGTCGGAGCATCGGTTAGCGATACAGTGAGCAGCGAACGGCCGGGCCAGGCGTTTGTCTATGAATTGGCTGAACTTGGCTCCGGGAAGGGAGCAACACTGATTTTCGAGCTGAGCGGAGAAGCCAATGGTGACAAGTTTGGCGCGTCCGTGGCCAGTGCAGGCGATCTGACCGGTGATGGCTATGCTGACTGGCTGGTCGGGGCACCGGGGAACAATGCTGGCGGCATCGACTCGGGACGTGCGTATATCTTCTCCGGCAAAACTGGTGAGCTGGTTCATGTGCTTACCGGCGAGGCAGCCAATGATTGGTTCGGGTTCTCCGTGGCCGCGATTGGTGATGTCAACGAGGATGGCGTGGTTGACGTTGCGGTCGGAGCGAGGCGGCCGTCCGGTGAGGGATACGTTCGCGTATTCTGCGGTGCGACATTCGATTTGATTCACGAGTTGCGCGATACCGCCAGCAGTACGCACTTCGGCATGGCGGTTGCAGGATTCCCCGGTCATGGCGATGTGAACGGTGACGGCGTGGATGACATTATCGTGGGTGCCCCGTTTCATTCCGGGCCGGCGACGCTGGCAGGGCGAGCCATGGTCTTCTCCGGAGCGGATGGCACGCTGCTGCATACCTTTGATGGTGAGGAGAGTCTCAATTTCTTCGGCACGAGTGTCGCCATAGCAGGTGATGTCAATGGTGACGGCCACGCCGATGTGCTTGTCGGTGCTGATGCCAACAATTCCGGTGGCACAGATGCTGGACGCGCATACCTCTTTGCGGGAGATGGTGGCTCATTGCTTCACGTGTTCACCGGAACTGAACAACACGGCAGGTTCGGTCGCGGTGTTTCTGCTGTAGGAGATGTGACCGGAAATGGTCATGCCGATGTGCTCATCGGGCAACCCGCGCCAGTGCACATTGGGGGAACGGGCCTCGGCCGGGCGTTTGTGTTCTCGGGTGACTCTGGAAAAGTACTGCACGAGTTCGTCGGCAGCGAAATCGGAGATATGTTCGGATTCAGTGTTGCAGGCAATCGCCGCGCGCATTGCCACGAGCCGAATGTGCTCGTCGGTGCATTTGCCAGTAATGTCAATGGCGTTCAATCCGGGCGCGTGGATGTGTTCGAACTGCGCGAGCAGGTGTTTGGTGACCTCAACGGCGATGGCATCGTGGACACCAGCGATCTGCTCATCCTGCTGGGTCAATGGGGGCCGTGCCCCGCAAACGAGTGCCCGGCGGATCTCAACGGCGATGGCGTTGTTGACGTGAGCGACTTGTTGCTGCTGTTGAGCAACTGGTCGTAGAAGCCGCAATACCGGAGGAGGGACTCGAACCCTCATGCCCTTTACGGGCACCGGATTTTGAATCCGGCGCGTCTGCCAATTCCGCCACTCCGGCGAGTGTGCTTCGGTGTGCCCAGACGCGCCGCGGCGCGACTGGGTCGTGCATTATAGCGGTATTCGCTTTCGTCGCCGGCGCGTTGGATTCATTGTTCGCGCTGCGCAGTACGCACAGCACGATCACGCAGCCAGCTTCATCGACTGCGATCCCTTCGCGCCCGAATCCGTTGCCGCTGCGTCATCCTGCGCGCTGCCGCCGAAGGCGATCATCATGTGTACCGGCAACGACCACGGTCCCATCAAGCCGCGTTTGGTCACCCACCTTGCAAAGTACGTCGCGGTCAATCCTGCAGTGCTCGGGTCGTGTTTCACGTTGATCGGGTTCTTCGTGTAAATGCCCACCAGTGTCGTCGCTGCATCGGGAAGTTTCACCTGCTGCTTTCCGATCGCCATCCACAGATGCAGATTGGCCACCCCGTGCGGTTTCCGCCGCGCATTGGGCGTCGTCTAATCCGCATACCGCAGCATGTGACACCCGTCGAACAGGCACGGAATCGTCAGTTGCGGCGCTGTCTCCGGACGGCCGATCCGTGTGCGCGTCGGGTCCGGCACATGCAAACCGAGGTTGAGCTTGTCCGCATTCGTCACGCCCAGGTTCGCGCGAATCTGCGCTGCATAGATGCGGAACGTGCCTTTGGCACTCGCGCGGATCGCATCCTTCCTTGCCACCATTGCCGGTGTGCGCGTCTCAGTTGACTGGCACAAGAAGAACAACTCCGAAAAGTCCTTCGCGAGCGATGTGATGATTTGCGAATCACTGTGGCTCAGGCCAAACTTGCCGGGATCCTTCTCAATTGTCCTCGCAAAGATGCACGCCCAGTCATGAAATGTCACATCGGCGCGTGGAATGTACGGCCCGGTCTGGTGATACGTCTTGCTCATCGGTCAATCCTCTTCTTCTCATCGTCGCTCCCCACACAACACAGTGATAACCAAAACCTCGGCGACCCGAATACACAACTTCACCGGCACCATTCGAATCCGTGCAGAAACAACCAGTCCCCGGAAGAGTCCAACCAGTTCCCGGAAGGGGCCGACCGGACCCCGGAGTGGTTCAATCGGCCCAAAAAGTGGGTTGACCGGCCCCCGGAAAGGTCCGACCGGCCCCCGCAATGGTCCAACCGGCCCACGGAAGAGTCCAACCGGCCCACGCGGCGGTTGGGTCAACTCGATGAGGGAAAAGGTCGAACCATTCAGTGGTTCGACCTTCTCAAAGCATGGTTTGGTCAGCTCAATCCCCGTCTTCGAGTGAACAACGGCTGTTTTGGCTCTGCAAGCGGGTATGTGGTCCTGAACGCAGCGCGGCTTGCTGCTCACGGCTCGTCGCCGTCATCATCGTCATCAGCTTCTGTGGCGACGCCGTTGGCTGTGTCATCCGCTTGCGGCAGTGTTGCGCGCCATTGGGCGGCTTCGGTGTCGTAGCCGGCATCAGGGTCGTGCTCGTGCCAGCGCTCGTAGTTGTCGGCGAGATGTTCGATGTTGTCGATGGTGCGATGGTGCTGCGGGCCGAGCGCGGTTTCAAAGATCGCCGCGGCTTGGAGCGATTGTTCTTCCGCTTCGGCGAATTGTTCCATGTCGGTGAGCGTGCGAGCATGCTCGCTGAGGAACACAGCCGTGTGCCAATGATCAGCCGGAAGGATGCGCTTTGCCGTTTCGGCCGCTTGAGCGCTGAAGCGCTTGGCTTCATCAAGTCGGTCGAGCTCGCGCAGCAGCGCGCTCAGGTTGTTCATCGAGATCAGCGTGCCCGGGTGTTCATCGCCGAGCACGCGGCGACGGGCTTCCAGCGCTTCGCGGTAGTACTTTTCGGCCTCGGCGAGTTTGCCTTTGGCTCGAAGCAGAAGGCCGATGTTGTTGATCGAGTGAAGCGTGTACGGGTGTTCATTGCCGAGGATGCGGCGGCGGGTTTCCAGCGCCTCGCGGAGGTATGGCTCGGCTTCGGCGAGTTGGCCCCGCTGCTGCAGGAGTCGCCCCATGTTGTTGATCGAGTTGAGTGTGTTCGGGTGTTCATCGCCGAGGATGCGGCGGCGAGTCTCCATCGCTTCACGGAAGTACGGTTCGGCTTCAGCGAGATTGCTCTGCTGCTGCAAAAGGCCGCCCATGTTATTGATTGAGGTGATCGTGTCCGGGTGCTCATCGCCGAGGACTCTGCGGCGCGTTTCCATCGCCTCGCGGGAGTACGCCTCGGCTTCGGCGTATTCGCCTTGCTGGCTCAGCAGCGAGCCCATATTGCTGATGGAGATGAGTGTGTCCTCATGCTCATCGCCGAGGATTTGGCGGCGGGTATCGAGTGTCTCGCGGTAGTACGGCTCGGCCTCGGTGAGTTTGCCTTGTCGTCGCAGCAGCGCGCCCATGTTGTTGATCGAGATAAGCGTGTCCGGATGCTCATTGCCGAGAATGCGGCGGCGGCTCTCCAGCGCTTCGCGGAAGTACGTTTCGGCCTCGGCGAGGTGGCCCTGCTGCTGCAGCAGTCCGCCCATGTTGTTGAGTGAGTCAAGCGTCGATGGGTGTTCATCGCCGAGGATGCGGCGGCGGATGTCGAGCGCTTCGGCCTGTGGATCAGTCGCGCGATCCAGTAGGCCGATGGCAAGCAGCGTACTCGCGGTTGTCTGCAAGAGTTGTGCCCTGACTTTCGGCTGATGTGCAAACTGCTGATCAATTGTTGCGAGCGCGCGATCAAAGATGGTTTCATCCAGCGCCTCAAGCGCCACGTTGGTGAAGTTAAGATCGGCGAGCGATGATTCGAGTTCGGCCAGCGCAGTATCGGCCTCGTCATCACTCATCCCACTGGCCGCGAGGTGCTCGCCGAGTCTGTCGATAATGCCTCGGTACAGGTTGGTGCCCATTGTTTCGGCGTCGATGTCCGACAATTGGCTGGCTTGAAACTCGACGACCTGCTCCAGATCCTGCGCACGCTGTTCGGTCTGTTCTTCCGCAGCAACAGCGCGCTGCGCCTCTGCCTCAGCGCGTTCGGCCTGATGTTCGGCCTGAATGTACAGCGTCGTGATGCCCGCAAGGGCCGCGCTCAGCACGATGAACAATGCGGCCAGCGATGCTGCGACCGCTGTGTTGCGTTGTATGAACTTCCGCACGTGATACGCTGCGCTCGGCGGACGCGCGACGATCGGCTCATGCTCCATGTATCTGCGAAGATCCTCCGCCAGTTCCAGCGCGGAGCGGTAGCGGCGGTCCGGGTCTTTCGCCATCGCTGTGCGCGCGATGGTTTCAAGGTCGCCGCGAACGATGGTGTTGATCGTACTCGGCCGTGGCGGCTCGGTTTCGCGAATGATGCGCGTTGCTTCATCAATTCGCACGCCCGCGAGATCAAACGGAGGTCGCTCGCACAGCAGTTCATACAGCACCACGCCGAGCGAGTACACATCGCTGCGCGCATCGATTTCATGCGGCTGGCCGGTGCATTGTTCCGGATTCATGTATTGCAGCGTGCCGACAATACGGTTGAGGTCAGTCTGTTGCGTGGTGACAGCGAGGTCGGCATCAGTCGCCCGCGCTACGCCGAAGTCGATCACCATCGGCTCACCGTGGGCATTGACCAGAATGTTCGCGGGCTTGAGATCACGATGGATGACGCCCTTCTGATGGCCGTGATGCACCGCTTCACAGACATTGCGGAACAGCTTGAGGCGCTCGTGTACCGAAAGTTTGTTGACGACAGCAAACTCGGTGATCGGGCGCGCATCGGGAATGTACTCCATCGCGAAGTACGGCACGCCGCCCGTGCCGTCATCGTACACATCCGCTTCGTAAATCTGGGCGATGTTCGCGTGATTCAGACTGGCGAGGATCTCGACTTCGTATCGAAACCGTCGAAGCGATGAGCGTGAAACAAGTCCGCGGCGCATGAGTTTGAGCGCGACTGAACGGGTGGGCTGCTCCTGTTCAGCTTCAAAGACCACCGCCATGCCGCCTGCCCCGAGTACCCGGCGGATGGTGTACTGGCCGATGTGCGTGCCGATCAGGCGGGTGGCCAGGCCGTCATCGTCGCGGCCAGCGGTTGAGGCACTTTCAATCTGTTGAAAGTACGGCGTGTCCAGAAACCGAAGGCGCTGCTCGTTGACGTTGAGCAGTGATTCGACTTCATTGCGCAATGCATCATCATCACCGCATTGCTCTTCGAGAAAGCGTCGTTGGTCATCTTCTGCGAGCCCTTGTGCCGACTCAACGAGTTCCTCGATTCGTTCTTCACGAGGTTCAGACATGTTGCTATCCCGTGCTGTCGCTGCTGTTGTCGCCGTCAATGAGGATGGATAGTCGCCGCCGCGCGACTTCCCACTTGCGCTCGACGGTTCGTGTGGTGACCTCAAGCACATCCGCAATCTCAGCGTTGGTCATCCCGCCGAAGTAGCGCATTTCAATGATCTCAACTTTGATCGGGTCAATCTCAGCGAGTTGATTCAGCGCCGCTTCCAATGCAAGCAAGTCGATGGTGTTGTCTTCCATGACCAGCGTGAATGACGTGAAGGAAACACGTTCGTGTGATCCTTCTCGCTTGATCCGGTTTCGGCTCCGTGCGTGCTCCACAAGCACCCGCCGCATTTCACGGGCGGCAAGCCGGAAAAAGTGCAGCCGATTGTGATACTCGACCTCCGAGTCGCTGCTGATGAGGCGAAGGCACGCTTCGTTGACGACGGCGGTGGGCTGGAGCGTGTGGCCGGTGCGCTCGTGACCCATCATGGCTCGCGCGAGTTCGCGCAACTCTTCATAGACGGTGGGTAGAAGCTGCTCCGTTGCCGACTGGTCGCCGCAGCGGGCTTTCCCAAGCAGGTTGTTGGATACGCCTTTGCAGTTCATATCCGGTCATGTGCAGCGCCATCCCGATCGGACCCCCGACATACTCCGATCAGAAAAAGTCGGAAAATCATGTCGGTTGCTCTCTCATTCTATCGCAAGGACACACGAGGACCATGACTTTTCCTACGTAAAGGAAAGGTGGCACAGGCCGCAGAGATACGGATGAAGGGATGAAACAATGCAAAGCACATACAGCAAGACAATGATGCTCATTGGAACAGCAGCAGTGCTGCTGCTCATGCCGGTTGCATTTGCGAGCAGCGCATCAGTTGATGACACGTTCACCTACCAGGGCGAACTGATACATGAGGGTGAACCGGTCAACGGCGAGTTTGACCTGCTCTTCCGACTGTACGACGGGCCGGCCGGGTCCAATCAGATCGGTCCGGAACTCGCGATAGAAGGTCTGCTGATTGAGGGCGGACGGTTTACGGTCGATCTGAACTTCAGCGGCGACCCCGACGTGGATGATGGATTTGGCCCGGCGTTTACCGGTGAACAACGGTGGCTTGAAATTGAGGTTGATGAGACGATTCTCAGCCCGCGCCAGCCGATCATGCCCGCGCCGTATGCGCTGTATGCCCTTGATGGCAATGAGGGGCCAGAAGGTCCGGAAGGACCGCAGGGTGAGCAGGGACCG